>CAYGNA010000129.1:0-5229 GCA_964351065.1 uncultured Pseudomonadales bacterium | reverse complement strand
CGGTCGAAACGACGGCGGGCCGGTCGTCTCGACCGGAAGCCCGAAGGGCTGGAGTGGAGAGATCCCGGTGCTGAGATTTCTCCGCTTCGCGGCTACGCCGCTTCGGTCGAAATGACAGCTCTATCGTCATCTCGACCGGAGGCCCAAGGCCGGAGTGGAGAGATCTCGGTGGTGACGAGGGAAAGGCTACTCGCCTTCCAGGCCGAAGATTGGGGCAATGGTTGCCCAGTCCTTGCATGATGGACAGTGCCAACGCATCTTCTTGCCTTCAAAACCGCAGCTATTGCAGCGATAGGCCGGCTTGTCTGCCACCAGTGCCTCGGCGAAGCTACGCAGAATTGAGAGGTTCTCTTTTGCCACGCCGTGGGTATTGTCGATATGCAGATCTATCAGTTGCGTGAGCCCACGGATGGTAGGGTTTTTCTTGAGGTGGTTGGCAATAAAGCGAGAAACCGCCTCATCCCCTTTCTCTTCGCGGACGCTGCGCGCCAGTGTCAGGACAATCGAAATTGAAGGCGTACGATCAAGGCAGTCGAGTAGGTAGGTCCGAAGGTCCTCCTGGGACAACCCGCTCTGTTCATAGGCTTGTACCAGCGCTTCGAGCGACTCTGGCACATACAGGGCATTTTGCTCGCGAATACGCTGCAGCACACGAATGGCGTCAATAAACTTGCCTTCTGCCAAATCAATACGGCCCAGCACCAGGCTGGTGCGCGCGTTATTCGCATCGTGCCCAATCGCCTCGCGAATGGCGGCCCTGGCCTCCTCTACTTTACCCTTTGCGAGCTTGTCTTCCGCTACTTCACAATAGTAATGGGACGCAGCCTGCTCATACTTTTCGCTCTCGGTGCCGATCGCAAGCATCTTGGCAATATCAACCGCACGAGACCAATCCTTTTCAAGCTCATAGATCTCCAGAATCAGCTTGAGACTTTCAAAGCGAATGCGACCCTGCTCCTGACAAAGCGGCAATAGCAACCCTTCAGCCCGGTCCAACAGGCCCGCAAGCAGGTAGTCACGGGCCAGCTCAAGCCGAACATTCAGCATGGCGTCACGCTCAAGTCGCGCATGCGCAAGGATGTTCTCATGCACCACCACAGCCTTTTCAAGCTCACCCCGGCGACGCAGCAACCCGCCAAGGGCAAGGTGGGTTTCCAGTGTGTCGCTGTTTACCTCGAGATCCTGGATAAAAGTCGCAACCGCCCTGTCTGGCTCTTCGTTCAGGAGGTGGTTAAGCCCCTCATAGTAGTTGGGTCCCAGCATTTCAGGGCGTTTAGCCACGCGCTCGCGCCGACCCAGCCACCAGCCAATAGCTATAGCCGCGACCACAAGAACGTAAAGAAGCCAGTTATCCATTGAGCCATGCACAGGAGGTGGTTAACTCTATTAGTGTCGAAAATGGGCGCGGAAGTTTAACGGATAAGCAGAAAATTATCCGCCGTTATCCGCAAGAGGCGCACCTGCAGACTTCACCCTGTCGAGTTCCAGCACCGTCTTCTGGACACTTTTGTTGGCCTTTCTGGCATCAAGCCTGAGCCGGGTATTGGAGACAAAGTTAAGCAGGATACCGAACAGTGTGCCAAGCAAAAATGCCGACAGGACCCACCAGGAGACAGGCCAGGCTGGCGTTTGCCAGTCGAGGAACGTGAGTGGCACTTCTGAACTATTATCAGAGGCAGCAAGTAATGCGGTAATGAACACCACAAGGATCAACAGGCGGACGAGCCATTTTTTCAGAAATGCCATGATTGATTCCAGAGCCGTCGGGGCTTTTGTGTCAGGGCACTAGTATAAGGGGTACTGGTTACAAGAGGTACTGATCGGGCATGACACCCGCTTAGCTGGGTTTCACCAGGGGCTCGGCTGCCTCGGCCAGTTCACATTGCAAGCTGAGATTTACCCGATCACGGAGTTCCTTACCAGGCTTGAAATGAGGTACAAATTTGCCAGCAAGCTGGACCTTTTCCCCGGTTTTCGGGTTACGGCCCAGCCGCTCGGCGCGGTAATGAAGTGAAAAGCTGCCAAATCCGCGAATCTCAATGCGCTCTCCTGTTGCCAGGGCATCCGCCATGTGATCCAGCATCGTCTTGACCGCCAGCTCAACATCTTTCGATGAGAGCTGGTTTTGAACGGCCGCAATCTTCTCGATCAGTTCCGATTTGGTCATGGAGCATCAAACAGATCAGTCGTTCTCAGCGTCCATCTTCTGCCGAATCAGATCACCAATCGTCGTGGGGCTGACATCTGCCTCACGGCTCTGGTGTTCCCTGACTGCTTCTTCTTCATCAGCCATGTCTTTGGCCTTGATCGAAACACCCAGCGCCCGGTTCTTGCGATCGACGCTGATGATCTTGACCTCGATTTCTTCGCCGACTTTCAGCACATTGCGCGCATCTTCGACCCGATCCTGGCTGATTTCAGACGCCTTGAGCACACCTTCGACTTCTTCGGCAAACTCAATAATCGCCTGCTTGGCATCCACTTCCTTGACCGTACCTATAACAATCGCGCCGCGCTCGTTGACAGCAACATAATTGTTGAACGGATCTTCTTCGAGTTGCTTGAGACCCAGCGAGATACGCTCACGCTCAGCATCAATCGACAGGATCACAGTCTCGATTTCGTCACCCTTGGTAAAGCGTCGAACTGCCTGCTCACCTGGCTCGTTCCAGGAGATGTCAGAAAGATGAACCAGACCATCAATGTTGCCATCGAGGCCAATGAAGATACCAAAGTCAGTGATCGACTTGATGTATCCCTTGATGTGGTCACCCTTGTTATGCAGCACGGCAAACTCTTCCCAGGGGTTGCCCTGGCATTGCTTGATACCGAGTGAAATACGACGACGTTCTTCGTCGATGTCCAGTACCATCACCTCAACCTCGTCACCTACCTGCACAACCTTGCTGGGGTGAATGTTGCGGTTGGTCCAGTCCATTTCAGACACGTGTACCAGGCCTTCAACACCTTCTTCGAGTTCCGCAAAACAACCGTAGTCGGTCAGGTTGGTGACCCGAGCCATGGTTCGCGTACCCTCGGGGTAACGGTTGGTGATAGCAACCCATGGGTCTTCGCCCAGTTGCTTCAGGCCAAGTGAAACGCGGTTGCGCTCTCGATCAAACTTGAGCACTTTTACGTCAATCTCATCACCCACGGCAACAATTTCACTGGGGTGCTTGATGCGCTTCCACGCCATGTCTGTGATGTGCAGCAGGCCATCAACACCACCAAGGTCAACAAACGCACCGTAGTCGGTGAGGTTCTTGACGATACCTTTGACTTCCTGGCCTTCCTGCAGTGACTCAAGCAGAGCTTCACGCTCGGCACTGTTTTCCTGTTCAAGCACTGAACGACGCGACACAACCACGTTGTTACGCTTCTGGTCCAGCTTGATGACTTTAAATTCGAGTTCTTTGCCTTCAAGGTGTTCAGTCTCGCGAAGCGGCCTGACATCAACCAGGGAACCGGGCAGGAACGCACGTACGTCCCGAATCTCAACAGTAAAGCCGCCTTTGACGCGACCACTGATAACACCCTTGATAACTTCCTGGTCTTCGTAAACACGCTCAAGCAGTTCCCAGCTCTCAGCGCGCTTGGCTTTCTCGCGCGACAGACGCGTTTCGCCAAAACCATCGTCCACGGCATCCATGGCCACCTTGACCTTGTCGCCAATAGCAACTTCCAACTCGCCGTTTTCATTGATGAACTGGATGCGGGGGATAACCCCTTCGGACTTGAGCCCGGCGTGTACCGTGACCCATTCGTTGTCGATATCAACCACGAGGCCGGTAACGATTGAACCGGACTGCATGTCGATGGTTTTCAGACTTTCTTCAAATAACTCCGCAAAGCTTTGTTGTTCGCTCATTAATTAGTGTTCCTGGGCATTTGCCCTGTCGAGTGTCCGCCCTACCAACCAGCGCGGGTCATGTTAGAAAAAAGGTTAACTTATGAAATTACGTTGGTTTTCAGTCAGTTAACCGAGCTTTTTGGTCACAATGGAGAGAACCTGCCCGAACACCTCGTCGATGGTCAATGCAGTGCTATCAATGATAATGGCGTCCCCGGCTGGCCGGAGTGGTGCCACCTCGCGGTTCATATCCCGCTCGTCCCTTGCCTTTATGCTCTCAAAAAGGTCGTGCAGGCTACCACTAATTCCTTTACCTATCAACTGCTTATGACGCCTCTCTGCGCGCGCTTCAGCGCTTGCGGTGAGATAGATCTTGATCTGGGCATCGGTGAACACGACAGTACCCATATCCCGACCATCAGCCACGAGGCCGGGCGCCTTGCGAAATCCACGTTGCAGATCCTTGATGCCGTCGCGTACGGCGGCAATGGGCGCCACCCGTGAGGCATCAGTACCCGCCTCGTCAGTTCTGAGCGCCCGTGTCACGTCTTCTCCCTCAAGCTGAACCAACAACGGGTTCTCATCATTACCCGTGGGGACAAACTCAACATCAAGTCCACGCGCGAGTTCCGCAAGGTGCGACTCATCTTCAAAAGGTACGCCATGTTTGCGAGCCGCGAGTCCAATCAGCCGGTAGAGTGCTCCGGAATCCAGGATATGGAATCCCAGCGCCTGGGCAAGTCGGTGTGTGATGACACCTTTGCCCGAGCCACTTGGGCCGTCTATTGCCACTACCGGCACACGCTTATCTGTCATGGTTAATCCCGTTTTGCACGTTGATCGAGCAGCATCGAAAAATGATCCCGCGCAGTTTTGGCGCGTTTAAAAACCTCCACAAGTTCGACTGCTTTGCCTTGCTTGATGAGTTCACGCAGCCGCCCCAGGTCGTCGACGTACCTGTCCAGAACCTCGAGAACCGGTGCCTGATTGGCGGCAAACACGTCACGCCACATCACCGGATCGGACGCTGCGATCCGGGTAAAATCACGCAGGCCACCTGCTGCATAATCAAAAACTTCAAGTGAATCGCCCTGGCCGGAAAGCGTATCGACCAGCGCAAACGCCAGCAGGTGTGGCAAATGGCTGGTTTGGGCCAGCACCGCATCATGATGCGCCGCATCCATTTCGACCACATCACTGCCAAGGGCCCGCCACATGGCAGAGACTCTTGCCGTTGCCTGCGGATCTGTTTCCGCCGCTGGTGTCAGTATCACCTTGTGCTGTTCGAACAACATGGCATCTGCCGCGGCGACACCATGCTTCTCAGAGCCGGCAATAGGATGCCCTGGAACCAGGTTGGGCGGCGCGCGACCAAACAG
>CAYGNA010000128.1:0-9462 GCA_964351065.1 uncultured Pseudomonadales bacterium | reverse complement strand
GCATTACCCCGCATGGCAGAAAAATCTGCCACCAACCTGCTGGCCGCGCTGGAGAAAAGCAAACAGACAACCCTGCCGCGATTTATTTTTGCGCTTGGCATTCAGGCTGTTGGTGAGTCCACAGCCAGAAACCTGGCAAATTACTTTCTGGACCTGGCCCCACTGCGGCAGGCGACGATTGAAGCACTGCAGGCAGTACCGGATGTCGGACCTGTTGTGGCAGCTGAAATTGCGACCTTTTTTGCCCAGGAAGAAAACGAACGGGTTATTGACGCGCTGCTTGGCGCCGGTGTTTTGTGGGAAGTGCTCGAGCGACCCGCAACAGCCTTGCCATATGAGGGTGAAACCTGGGTGCTGACAGGAACGCTTACCCGTATGCCTCGGACAGAGGCAAAGGCGCGGTTACAGGCCCTCGGGGCAAAAGTGGCGGGTTCAGTTTCCAGCAAGACAAACTGCGTGGTCGCGGGTGATGCGGCCGGTTCAAAACTGGCACGTGCAGCGGAGTTGGGTGTGCCCGTGATTGACGAGGACAAATTCCTTGAACTGCTGAAGAATCATGAAGTGGAGAATTAGCATGGTGGGAACCCGTTACCTTGGCCTGGTTTCGCTGCTCCTGGTGCTCGGCGGATGTGCGTCTGCGCCGCCCGAGAATCGGGATGATATTTGCGAGATATTCCAGGAGAAGGGCGGTTGGTACAAAGATGCCAAACGCGCATCAAAGCGCTGGGGTGCCCCGATTCCTGTGATGATGTCTTTTATGTACCAGGAATCGTCTTTTGTGGCAGGTGCCAAACCGCCGCGTAAGAGAATTCTCTGGATTCTGCCCGGTCCCAGGCCAGCCAGCGCCAAAGGTTACGCCCAGGCTATCAACGAGACCTGGTCGGCTTACCAGAAGTCTACGGGTCGCTGGACGGCTGATCGCAATCACTTCGACGATGCAATTGATTTTATGGGCTGGTACATTGACCAGAGTCACAAGGCTAACCGAATCGACAAGGCTGATGCCTATAATGGTTATCTTGCCTACCATGAAGGCCATGGCGGTTATGCCAAGCGAACCCACGCAGGGAAAAAATGGTTACTTGATGCTGCGCAGGCTGTGTCCAATCGCAGCAGTACATTCTCAAATCAGCTGAATGGCTGCAGAAAATCACTCGATCGCGGCTGGCTGTTGCGGCTATTACCATTCTTCTGATTTAAATTGATTACCGATCAGTCATCGGGCAAGATGCGCCGCGCTTAAGATCCACGGACTATTTATGACGGGTACCCTGGCGTCGGTGACGGCGCTACTTCTTTCTGTTTCTATCCTGCTGGTCGGCCACGGCCTGCAGTTGACAATTGCACCTCTACTGGCGAGTAGCATGGGCTGGTCTACCGATATGATCGGCTATACCGGCTCGGCCTATTTCGCCGGATTTGTGCTCGGCTGTCTGACGATCCCCCGACTGGTCACGCGCGTTGGTCACATTCGCGTGTTTGCCGTGCTGGTGGCGCTTGCGGTGGTTGCCCTGTTATTGCTGGGGTTACTGCCCCATGTTGTTGCCTGGATGCTGGCCCGAGGCCTGACCGGTTGGGCATTTGCCGGTATTTACATGGTGATAGAGAGTTGGC
The DNA here is from genome assembly GCA_964351065.1 of uncultured Pseudomonadales bacterium. Classification (GTDB taxonomy): domain Bacteria; phylum Pseudomonadota; class Gammaproteobacteria; order Pseudomonadales; family Azotimanducaceae; genus JANQJA01. The sequence goes on along the minus strand of CAYGNA010000128.1, from coordinate 7,848 downwards.
TTAATGAGCGCGCAAGTCCTGCCTATCGGGGCAGTCTGTTGTCGATCTACACAATAGTGACCCTGGTGGCGATTTGCCTTGGCCAGCTGATGATTGGTATTGGACTCGACTATACGAGTCTCATTATGGTGGCTGCCATTTTACTCGCCGTTGGCACTGTACCTGTTGGTCTCACCAGCAGTCCCGCACCACGTCCCATCCCTGTTGTGAGCTTTCGACTTAAAGAAGTATTCAAGGCTTCACAGGTTGCTGTAGTGGGTGCGTTCTGCGGTGGTATAGCGACCTCGGGTTTCTGGTCCCTGGGACCTGTCGTCGCGCAGGCGCAGGGTATGGGCCCAGAGCAGATTGGCTTGTTTATGGCGTCAACGATCCTCGGGGGCGCTGTGCTGCAGTATCCGCTGGGCCGGTTGTCTGACGGGGTTGATCGGCGAGGTGTACTGGTTGGGATTGCACTACTTGGGCTGGGTCTCTGCCTGTCGTCAATGGTGTTGGCTGCTGTTGATCCCCGATTTATCTACCTGCTGATGTTCTTCTATGGTGGCGCGACTTTTCCAATCTATTCACTGTGCCTTGCGCATGCCAATGACAATACCGAACTTGGGCTAATGGAAATAGCCAGCGTGATCTTGCTGATGCATAGCGCCGGCTCGGTGGTTGGGCCGGTGCTGGTATCCCACCTGCTTTCTGTCACGCCCCAGGGCATGTTTGTCGTCTCAGGCATAACCCTGGCAGCTTTTGCTGCATGGACCCTGTGGCGAATGCAGTTACACCGTGTGGCCCGTCGCTATTTCCAACCCTGGCGTGGTGTGCCACGTACCACGCATGAAATTGCCGATGTGATGGTCGCGCCTGATCTCGAGCGGTAACAGGCGCGGGATCACTCGTCGACAGCATCGCGTCCAGGGCTCTGATTCTGGCTTCAAGGGGTGGGTGACTCAGGAACAGGGTCTTGATGTCCCGCGATTTTGAACCGAGTATGCCAAAAGCGGCAAATTCACCCGGCAGGTCGTCGGGCTCCTTGACGTTCTGCAGACGCCGCAGGGCCGCGATCATCTTCTGTTTACCAGCCAGGCTGGCGCCGCCTTCATCAGCGCGAAACTCGCGTCGGCGCGAAAACCACATGACTATCATGGTGGCAAAAATCGACAGGAAAACCTGCGCCACGATCGATGAGATGAAGTAGCCAATACCGAGTCCACGATCGTTCTTCAGGATGACGCGATCCACAAAAAAGCCAATGATGCGGGACAGAAAAATCACAAACGTGTTCACCACACCCTGCATGAGCCCCATGGTGATCATGTCACCGTTGGCAACGTGCGCCACTTCGTGACCGAGCACAGCCTCGGCCTCATCCGAACTCATGTGCTGCAGAAGACCCGTGCTGACCGCTACCAGCGCGTTGTTCCGGTTAATGCCGGTGGCAAACGCGTTGGGCTGGGCGGATTCGAAGATACCGACTTCCGGCATGCCAATTCCGGCCTGCTCTGCCTGGCGTTTTACCGTGGCAACCAGCCATTGTTCTGTCTGGTTACGTGGCTGTTCGATGACATGAACACCCATGCTGCGTTTGGCGGACCACTTGGATATGGCAAGCGAGATGAACGCACCCGAAAAACCAATGACAGCTGACATAACCAAAAGGGCCTGGTAATTCAGGTCAACACCGTTTTGCGCCAGGATGCCTTCCAGGCCCAGGACCTGGAAAACAATACTGATCAGCAGCATTACCGCAACGTTGGTTGCAATAAACAGGAAGATTCGCGTCATGGCGAGTTACACCTCAGGGTTAATAGAACTTAGGGTTATCTGGGGTTTTTGGGGGCAAATTTCAAGCACAATTCTCATGAACCCCGGTAGCTGATTCGGTAGAGGACATTGGCCTTGTCATCAGATACCAGGAGGCTGCCGTCCGCCATTTGCAACACGTCAACGGGCCGACCCCAGCTCTCGTTGTTGGCATTGAGCCAACCATCTACAAAGATGTCGTAATGGAGTTTGCCAGTTTCGTCCCGGCGCGCATGGATCAGCCGGTAGCCGGTATGTCCTGCTTCAGGCGTGCGGTTCCAACTGCCGTGCTCGGCAATAATCGCATCACCCTGATAGCGCCTGGGCAGCATCCCGCCGGTATAGAACATCATGCCAAGCGGCGCGGTATGCGGCCCCAGGTCCAGCGCCGGGCGAACGTAGTCGTTCACCTTTTTGTTCTTGCCGAACTCCGGGTCAGGGATACCTGTGCCATGGAAAAAGGGGTACCCAAAGTGCTGGCCTTGTGCGGTGACCTCATTGAGTTCACATGGCGGGAGGTCGTCGCCCATGAGGTCGCGGCCGTTGTCGGTAAACCACAGGTTACCTGTGTCGGGTGCCCAGTCGAAGCCAACCGAGTTGCGCACTCCCTCGACATAAATCTCCGGTTTCACAGGCTTCTGGTCAACATCCATACGCAGGATGGAAGCAAATCTCGGGTCGTCGGAAAGGCAAATGTTGCAGGGTGCCCCAACTGGCACATAGAGCAGTCCGTCTGGACCAAATTCAATAAACTTCCAGCCATGGTGAGTCTTGTCAGGCAGTGTATCGATCACGATTTCCGGTTCGGGTGGGTTGTCCAGATGGTTGTCGATGTCGCGGAAGCGATAGATGGTGGAGACTGCAGCAACAAACAAATCGCCATTGCGCCAGGTGAGGCCAGACGGCAGCATCAGATCGCTGGCGATCAGCTTGACCTCGTCAGCACGGTGGTCACCATCCCTGTCGATCACGGCGTGAATCTTGCCCGCCCGGCGACTGCCAACGTAGATAACCCCCGTGCTGCCCTGGGTCATCTGGCGGGCATTATCCACCTCAGCAAAAACCTCAATGGCAAAACCATCGGGCAGGTTCAGGTCTGCCAGTGGCAGGTCTTTCGCCAGCGTGGGTAGGGTCAGGCATAGAATTGCCTGTGCTAGTATGATTTGTCGCATGAAGGTTCCTTGGATGATTTCGTTACTGTTCTTACAATGCAGTCCTTTTAACACTGCCTACGCTGTCGCGCCCTGACATGTTAACCGAAGATATGAAACAGGAGATCCAGCAGGCTTATTCGGCCCTGCTGACCAGTCTCGGTTATACGGCAAGATACTGCCAGCGGCGCATGATCGCAGATATTGCTAATACCCTGGGTAATATTGAGGTAGGTGATGCCGGTGAGCGCGTGTCAGAGAATCACATTTGTGTGGTTGAGGCTGGTACTGGCACAGGTAAGACAGTGGCCTATGCAGTTGCCGCCCTGCCACTGGCGCGAGCGCTCGGCAAGCGCCTGGTGATTGCCACCGCGACGGTCGCGTTACAGGAGCAGATTGTTCTGCGCGATCTGCCGGATATCAGTGTGCGGACAGGGCTGGATTTTACCTTTAGCCTTGCCAAGGGTCGGCGGCGTTACCTGTGCCTGTCACGCCTCGACCAGGCGCTTTCGACGGGTGCTTCCGCGAACCAGTCGCTGTTCTATGCTGACGAGATGTTTGGCGATGACGCTGCCCAGCTTGCCCTGTTTGAAGCCATGCTTGAGCGCCTTGGGCGTGCCGAATGGGACGGGGACAGGGATGCGTGGCCGGAGGCGATTGATGATCGGGTCTGGGCACGGGTCAGCACGGACCATATTCAGTGTACCAATCGAAAATGTTCCCACTTCCAGAACTGCTATTTCTACCGGGCCAGGGAGACGATTCACAAGGTGGACTGTGTGGTGACCAACCAGGACCTGGTGCTCGCCGATCTTATGATGGGTGGGGGTGCTGTGCTGCCGCCGCCAGAAGATACGATCTACATTTTTGATGAAGGGCATCACCTCCCTGACAAGGCGATTAATCACTTTTCCAGCTTTTTCCAGCTGCGCAGTACCCAGACCTGGCTCGAACAACTACCTGTTTCGGTGTCGCAACTGGTTGACGAGATTGCCAACCTGCGTATCGACCAACCCGCGTTTGAGGACGATGTAGCCACCGCTGTTGCCAGCCTGTCGCAGTGTGGCGTGCTGCTTGAACCCTACCGGGCCGAGGCTGATGCGGATGGCGAGGATTTTCGGTATCGATTCGTGCGCGGTCGGGTGGACCCGGAGCTTAAAGCGTTTGCGGGTGATATTGTTGGCCAGTTTGCGAGGCTGCAAGCGCGTGTTGTGCCCCTGGTGGATATCCTGGAAGAAAAGCTCAGTGAGCCGGATGATCCGGGCCGCGAGGAACTTGAGCAGTGGCTTCCTGTTGTGGCCGCGATGGGGGCCAGGTTGCAAGGTGCACTTGGTCTTTGGCAGGACTTTGCTCGCGAAGACAGGGATGCCGGCCCGCCCTATGCCCGCTGGATCACCTTTCGGGGCATTGATGAGGTTGTGCTGAGTGCAAGTCCTGTGGACATACATGAAATCCTGGATGAAATGCTCTGGTCGCGCTGTTTTGGTGCTGTTGTAACCAGTGCGACGCTGGCAGTAGCGGGTGACTTTGAGCGGTTTCGTAGCCGGTCCGGCATTGGACCACAAAACCGGTTCAGTACCCTTGCCAGTCCGTTTCGATTTCGTGAGCAGGCGACGCTGTGTGTCCCCGCGATGGATACAGATCCGCGCAATGCCGAGGCGCATACAGCAGAAGTTGCGGAACAGCTACCCCGCCACCTGCATGATGCAAAAGGCGCACTGGTGCTGTTTGCGTCCTGGCGCCAGATGTACAGGGTGACCGAACTGGTGGATGAGCAGTTTCGGGAGCGTGTGCTGGCCCAGGGCAATCTATCCAAGGCTGAGATAGTTGCCCAGCACAAGGCACGCATTGATGCCGGAGCCCAGAGTATTATTTTTGGTCTTGCCAGTTTCGCTGAAGGTATAGATTTGCCAGGTGACTACTGTGATCACGTGGTAATAGTGAAGATTCCGTTTGCGGTACCTGACGACCCTGTTGGGGCGACGCTTTCCGAGTGGATCGAGTCGAATGGTGGCAATGCCTTTTCGCAGATCATGGTGCCGGATGCGGCCATTCGTATGGTGCAGGCCTGCGGCAGACTGCTACGTACGGAAACAGACCATGGCCGAATTACGGTACTGGATCGCCGTCTCGTCACCCAACGCTACGGCGCGCTCCTGCTGGACGCCCTGCCACCTTATGCCAGGGAGATTGGCTAATGGACGAGAAAGAAGACTTTCGCAATGAGTTTGCCGCCCTTGCCATCAAGGCCGGGATCGCCCCGGGTTTTGCCGACACCTACTTTGACCTGCTGTTTGAACTGGCGACAGGCCTGGTCAGCCGGGGTGATGACCTGCTTGTCGTGGGGATTGCCGGTGCCCAGGGAACTGGCAAGAGTACGTTTGCCAGGCTTCTGGCCACTGTGTTTGAACGGGTATTTGAAAAGACGACGCTGGTAATGTCACTGGATGACTATTACCTGACGCGGCAGGAGCGGGAATCGCTGGCACAGCAGGTGCACCCCATGCTTGGAGTGCGGGGAGTTCCTGGTACGCATGATATGGCGATGCTGGGGCAGGTGATTGCCGATCTGAAGGCCCGGCGTAATACCGAGGTGCCAACCTTCGACAAGGCGAAAGATGACCGACGGGGCATGGTGCCAGTGATGGGTGGCGAACTGGATATGCTGGTTATCGAAGGCTGGTGCTGGGGTGCACGACCCGTTGGTGATGACGAGTTGGCAGAACCTGTCAACTTGCTGGAAGCGAATGATGACCCGGACGGCACCTGGCGCAGGTATGTGAACCAGCAGTTGGCCAGGGGCGGCTATGCCGAGGTGTTCCAGCAGGCGGACGTGAGCTACTTCCTGGCCGCACCGAGTTTTGACGCGGTATTGCGGTGGCGCTGGGAGCAGGAACAAAAGCTTGGTTCAGGTCCTGCTGTGATGACAGAAACACAGGTGAGCCGGTTTGTTATGTATTACGAACGGATTACCCGGGCCATGCTGGAAGACATGCCCCGGCGTGTTGCTCTCACCATCTATCTTGATGAATCTCACCGCTTCAGACGCGCATCGACCTGATTCAGGTTGTATTCAGGCACCAAACCTTAATCTTGCAATCACTGAATTGGAGGTGTTGTGAGATGAAAATGAAACTGATTGGAACCTTGTTGGTAGGTGGAATGTGCAGCGGACTGGTGTCGACGCAGGCAATGGCGGCGAGCAACATCATGTATGAATACGCAACCGTGGTTGATGCTGAGCCCATTGTGAAAACGGTTCGGGTAACGACGCCGCGGGAAGAGTGCTGGGAAGAAAATGTTGTATACCGCGGCAGTTATGACCACGGCAGGAACAACGGCGGAAACAATGCTGTGGGCACGGTGCTGGGTGGTGTGGTCGGTGGTGCTATTGGCAATGCAGTGGGCCACAAAAAGAGCAACAAGCAAGTTGGTGCCGTGGTTGGTGCAGTGCTGGGTGCGACGCTTGGCAGTGCAATCTCCCAGAATGCCCATGCAAATCGCCGGGATGACCGGAATGACCGGGATGACCGGGATGAGTATGGTGTCGAGGAGGTCTGCCGGGTTGTAAACGATTATCACGAGGAAGAGCGGATCATGGGCTACAACGTGCGCTATCGTTACAACAATGAGACTTTCTCGACTCGCATGAACCGTGATCCCGGTGATACCATCAAAATTCGTCTGGCCGTTTCGCCAGTAATATAGGGAGCCCTGGGCAAGGTTGCACTTGGGAAAATAATGATACGTCTGCTGATGTGCCTTTATGTGTTGCTGATCTCCTGCCAGTTGGCGGCAGATCCTTTTGCGAGGGGAGCCCCCGGGGCAGAGCTTGCAGCGAAAGAGTTTATGCGCCCGCCCCAACCGCAGGGGATATTGCCTAATCAGCGTGGCCCCCGTATTGGCGATAAACAGGCTGCAGCGAATGTTCGTGCGGCCTATAGCAACCACAAGATTCTCTCAGTCCAACTGATTGAAACACGCGGGCCGACTGTTTACAGGGTCAAAACGCTGTCTGAAGCGGGTGTTGTCAAATACGTATTTGTCGATGGCACGAGCGGCGACGTCTTTGAATGACCAGCCAAATGACAGACTCAATGAAGCGTCAGGTTAAGCATCGAGCAAAACGTCGAGTGATGTCATGAAGCGTCTGTTACTGGTAGAAGACGAGGACAAACTGCGAGGCCAACTGGTGCCCATTCTGGAGGGGCACGGGTTTAGCGTTGAGGCCTGCGCAGACGGTGCCATGGGACTGCATGTGGCCCAGAAAAATTCTTTTGATGTTGCTGTTATAGATCTGGGCCTGCCAAAGGTATCGGGGATCGAAATCATCGAGAAGGTTCGCGCAGAAGGGCGTGATTATCCCGTTTTGATCCTGACTGCACGCGGCGACTGGAAAGACAAGGTTGATGGGCTGGCAGCAGGTGCTGACGATTACCTGGTAAAGCCGTTTCATGTGCAGGAGTTGCTTGCCCGGCTGGATGCGCTAACCCGGCGCGCGTCCGGTCAGTTTAAACCAGCGCTTGAGTCAGGCCCTATTCGAATGGATACCCGTGGCAAACGTGTCGAGGTCAGTGGCAGCCATGTTGACCTGACGGCCTTTGAATACAATGTCCTCGAATACCTTATGCAGCGACCGGGTGAAGTCGTTTCCAAGACCGATCTGACCGAACACTTGTATGAGCAGGATTTCGACCGCGACAGTAACGTGATTGAAGTTTTTGTTGGTCGTTTGCGCAAAAAGCTTGATCCAGACAATGTGTTCAAACCCATTGAAACGGTGCGAGGGCAGGGGTATCGGTTCACACCCGGTGCCTAGGTCCGGATGCCCCGGCGAATAATGTCACTTCGAACGATTTCATTGCGCGGCCGGCTGTTGCTGGTTGCCAGCTTGACGCTATTTGTATTC
>CAYGNA010000127.1:0-9510 GCA_964351065.1 uncultured Pseudomonadales bacterium | reverse complement strand
GATCCCGAGCGCGACGCACCGGTTGTTGGCGGGGACGGCAATCAGGCGCTGGGTGCCGGGGGTGTCGGGGGCTACAACGCGTTCTGGGTAGATCCCGGAGATGAGGTTGTCGCAATCGACGGTAAAATTCGTACGTCGATTATTTATGACCCACCCAATGGACGTCAGCCCGCCATGACACGGGTCGGCCGACTGCGGATGGCAGACAACTTCAGCTCGTTTGGCCATCGTAATGATGGTACGGCCTCATGGCTCGACTACGATGGTCCGGGGCCTTTTGACAATCCGGAAAGTCTGGCGCTGGCAGAGCGCTGTCTACTTGGCTTCAGTGTGGGGCCACCAATGCTGCCCGGGCTTTACAATAACTTCAAACGAATTGTTCAGACGCAAGACCACGTGATGATTCTGCTTGAGATGGTGCATGACGCGCGCATTATTCGCCTGAATGATGAACACCTGCCTGCCAACATCAAGCGGTGGTTTGGCGATTCTGTGGGGCGCTGGGAAGGCGATACGCTGGTGGTAGAGACGAGAAACTTCAAATCCACAACAGGTCTTGGTGGCGCCGGAGAAGACCTTCACCTGGTGGAAAGATTTACCCGCCAGGAAGACGGGAATCTACTGTATGACTTTACGGTGAATGACCCTTCAGCATGGAGTGCACCCTGGAGTGGTGCTTACGTCTGGCAGCAGAGCACCGACAAGGTATTTGAATATGCCTGTCATGAGGGCAACTACTCGATGGGTAATATACTGCGTGGTGCACGCCTGCTTGAGCAGGAGGAACTTGCACGCCGGGCCGGTGCCTCAAGAGAATAGAAGACTGTCCGCAGGTGCCGGGCTAATTGAAGCGGTATTGTTCCATGACGGGGCATGTCGCAACGGATTGCCACGCTGCTTATAATCCACCTATTCAGGCGACGGGAGAGCCAAGATATGCAGGTCAAGCTGACGCAACAGGAAAACAAGAGCGGTGATCCAAAACTGGCCCCACAGGGTTTTGGCCGGATCAGCAAGGAGACCGCACCACTGTATGACACAACGGTTGCGCGAAGTGAGGCGGCCAGGCATTTTGAGGAACATGGTTTTGTTGTGCTCAGCAACTGTCTGGATGTGTCTGAACTGGAGCACCTGAATGGTTTCTACGACCGGACCCAGCGTGAGCACCCGGAGTTCTGGGGGCTCACAGAAAAGCGTAAACCGCACCATCGTAACCAGGGGCTGATTTACTCCCAGCCACTGCTGGACTATCCAGAGCTTGATCGGTATACCCAGCATCCCAGTTCCTACCCACTTGTTTGCGATCTGCTTGGCGGTGCTGACCGACCCCGCTTTGCTGAATTCAACTTTCGCGAGACGCCAGAAAACGCTGGCGTCGGCACCATGAACTTCCATCACGACATGACATCGGAAGACCGACTGCTGCGCACTCCTTACATGCCTTGTGACTGGCTGTGCGCAATTCACTACCTGACGGACGTTGAGCCAGGCACGCCAGCGTTTGCCGTGGTTCCCGGAAGCAATCGTTTTGAGACGCTCGCCGAGGCGTATGAAGAACTGGGTAACGATTACCGTGAGGTGCCGCTGTATGCGCCGGCCGGTTCCTGCGTTCTCTATGACACAGCAACTTTCCATACGCGCCTTGACGGTGATGGCGTGAGGCCGCGGCGAACCTGGCATCAGTATTATGGGCGAGGCGGCTGGCTGCGCAGTTCATTGCCCACCACTGATCGATATATCCGACCGCCTTCACCGGTGCTTACCAACTGGAACCTCTTTCCGGAACGACTGGCACTGCACCCTGATCCCGCGATACGACTTTTTTTCTCCCACTGGAACACGGCACAGGGTGAGTGGGTTGCTTCCGGTTTTGATCCAGATGTGCGGCGTGCCATGCCAAGGGGTGAACAGTAGGTCGCGCCAGGTCAGCCCTCAATTGGTGCAGAGCCTGGGTCAGGACCAGGTTTTGCGCGGATTTGATGCGGCCGCCGACGCAACAAGAACGTTAGCAGACAATTTCCCGCCAATTCACGTTTGGCACTTTAGCCAGGGCGAAGTTCTGGGATACTCTCTAGTATCCTGAACTCTTCCAAGGCCGTTATGCAGCCAATTTTTCGCCCCATCGTCAGATCGTTTACACGCACGACGCTCATCGCCAGTCTGTGCGTCTCAATGTTGGCAAGCGCAAAAGAAGAACAGTTGCCATTGACGGGTAAAACGCGGCCCCTTTCCTTCATGGTTGATAACGCCTCCTGGGTGTCTGTTGCCATGCTGCCGGGAAAGGATGCCTTTGTATTTGACCTACTGGGAGACCTGTACGAGCTACCATTACATGGTGGGGATGCCTTGCTCATCTCAGGTGGTCTTGGTTTCGACAGCCAACCGGCGGTATCACCTGATGGTACCTGGATTGCCTTCATCAGCGACCGGGACGGCGCGGACAATCTGTGGATTATGCGGCCGGACGGCAGTGAACCCCGCAAGCTCTCGGACGAACAGTACAACCCGTTACTCTCCCCTGCCTGGTCGCCGGATGGTCGATTCGTCACGGTGACGCGTGATGCTGCTGACATTGAATTGGTCACTTTTCATGTTGATGGCGGCAGTGGCGTTATCGTTAAAGCAGCCAATGCTGAAGATTTGCCGGCAGTTGGCGCTGCGTACTCGCCGGATGGCAGATACATCTACTACGCGGCAGCAGCAGGTTCCAACGGACCCGTTGACAATTTTCCAGCTACCCAGATTTTTCGGGTGCGCTTGCGTGATGGTGTGACTGAGCAGATTACGCGGGGCGAGGGCGGCGGCTTTAAACCATTGCTGTCACCTGACGGCACCCTGCTGGTTTATGGCACCCGCTATGAGCGTGACACAGAATTGCGCATTCGTAGCCTCGTTACCGGTGAAGATCAAAGGCTTACCCTGCCGGTTCAACACGACTCACAGGATAATTTCAGGCCATCCAGTCGAGGTATGTTGCCTGGTTATACATTTACCGACGACGGCCAGTCGGTCGTACTGAGTGCTGGCGGCAAGTTCCAGAAGGTTAGTCTTCAAGCCGGCACCCGTGAGACGATTCCGTTTGTTGCCGACGTGACGCTCGCTGTGGGGCCAGATCTCACGCGACACTGGCGCGTCCCTGACGGCCCGGTCACCGCTGTACTGGCGCAGGACCCTGCCCTGTCAAAAGATAAAAACCAGATTGTTGCTTCGGTGTTGACCCGGCTTTATTTGCTGGATCTCGATACTGACGTTGCTCCGCGACCCATTACACCGGCGTCCATGTGGGCTTTTAAGCCAGCCTGGTCACCGGACGGTCGCTGGATTGCGTTTGTGACCTGGACCGCCAACGACGGCGGTCATATCTGGCGAATACGATCCAATGGTCGCGGCAAGCCCCAGCAATTGACAAGACATGCGGCGTTTTATACAGACGTTTCGTTTTCTCCAGATGGAGAGCAGTTGTATGCCCTGCGGGGTAATGAGTGGATGCGACACCAGACTTTCAGCGAGTTTACGGGTCTTGGCATTCCACTTGAAGTAATTTCCCTGGACTCAAGCGGTGGCGATGTCCGGGTTGTGATGCCCGCGGGCACTGCACGCTATCCTCATTTTGGACCAGAGACTGATCGGCTGTACCTCTATGATGAAGATGCGCTGTTTTCAGTCGCGTTGGACGGCAGTGACCGGCGGGATCTGCTGGTGGTGGAAGCACCCTCGGGTAACCGGAATCCCAAAGAGCCACCCAAAGCCGAACAGGTTCGAATCAGCCCAGTGGGTGGTCACGCGATTGCGCTTGTTAACAAGCAGGTCTGGGTCATACCGCTAGTGCCGGCTGGTGGTAACGTGCCCACGGTTTCGGTTCGCGGTCCTGCGCTACCAGCAGTCCAACTGACTGATACAGGTGCTGATTTCCTGGACTGGTCGAACGACGGTAGCGAAATTTACTGGACGATTGGCAGCACGGTACACAGGCGACCGCTGGACTCGATCGTTTTTTTTGAACCTGCTGATGACGAAGAGGAAGCGCTAGAGCACGCGGAAGGTCACGGGACAAAGGAACAGGACCAAAATGACGAGACAGCCAACACAGAAGCGCCTGTGCCACGACTGGAAGATGATGAGGCTGTCGTCTCGCTGCAGTTTGAAGTTGTACTGCCGAGAAACAATCCAATTGGCCGCCTTCTCCTGCAGGGTGGCAACGTGATTGCCATGGCTGGCTCAACAACAGCTCAAATGACAGCAGTCCTGAACAATTACGATATCCTGATTGAAGGTAACCGTATTGTTGCAACCGGAATAACCGGTTCACTCGAAGTGCCCATGGGCACCACTGTGATCAATGTGGCAGGTAAATACCTGGTACCCGGATTTATCGATACACATGCACACTGGGAGCTGCGTACGGGCGACGTGCTGGAGCCAACCAACTGGAGCCTGATTGCCAACCTGGCGTATGGCGTAACCTCTGGTCTTGATGTGCAGACCTCGTATCACGACTATTTTGCCTATCGTGATTTAGTCGCAACAGGCCAGTCTATTGGTCAACGTGCTTTCATGACCGGCCCTGGCATTTTTGGCAACAACGACTTCGAATCATACGAAGCGGTTAAGAACTACCTGAGGCGTTACTCCGATCACTATCGCACACCTAACATCAAGTCTTACCTTGTTGGCAATCGCAAACAGCGCCAATGGGTTGTGCTGGCCTCACAGGAGCTGGGTTTGATGCCAACAACCGAAGGCGGGGGCGATCAGAAGCTCAACCTGACGCATGCGATTGACGGCATGCATGGCAACGAACACAACATGCCGGATATGCCATTTTTTGATGACGTCATAGCGCTCTATGCAAAGACTCAAACGGCGTACACGCCAACGCTTATTGTGCAATACAACGCTGAAAGCGCCCGTGAATACTACTTCACTCGCACAGAAGTACATGACGATGCCAAGCTGGCGCGATTTTATCCGCACAATCGCCTGGATGAACTTACCCAGCGTCGACCAGGCTGGATGCGCGATGAGATGTATCGATTTGCAGAAGGTGCGGCTGCGGCTGCGGCCATCGCACGCGCAGGTGGTCTCGTGGGCGTTGGTGGGCATGCAGAGTTACAGGGACTTGGTTATCACTGGGAAATGCAATCTTATGTCGCAGGTGGGATGACGCCTGCTGAGGTATTGCGCGCGGCAACTATCGATGGCGCCCGCATTTTAGGTGCACCCGATGATCTGGGTTCAATAGAGCCGGGTAAGCTGGCAGATCTGGTCGTGCTGGATGCCAATCCGCTCGACGACATCAGGCACACCACCGCTATTGGTCGAGTGGTCCAGAATGGTCGCGTTTACGATGGCAATACTCTCGACCAGCAATATCCCCGGGTCAAACCCCTGCCGCCTTTCTGGTGGTGGGAGAAAGACGATACGCACAATGTGCCTGGTGCAGCTAACTGAAGATCAGGTGCTGCCGGTCAGCGGTGGCGTAGGACAAGTAGCCGGTTGTTTGCAGGCATGTCGCAATCTTCCTGCAGATCAAAGCCAGCAGTCGTTGCGAGATCACTAACCCACTCAAAATCGCGGATCCCACTCTGAGAGTCTCGCGCTTTGAGCCATTCATCGAAATTTGCGTTAGATTCGCTGGTAAATTTTCCCGCGTAGCAAAAGGGCCCGTAAAGCAGGAGCAGCCCGCCTGTGGCCAGGCGCAGCCCGGCACCGGTAATAAGGGCCTGGCCGAGTTGTTCGCTCACAATGTGCAGCACGTTGGCCGCGTACACATGATCGGCCTTTACAGCAGGCCAGTTGTCCTCTGCCAGGTCAAGTTGCAATGCCGGCAGCACACCTCTGGCCCCGTGCTCCTCGATATTCAGAATTAGTTCAGCGAGCCGTGATGCCTGTTCCGATGGTTGCCAGGTCAGCCAGTGCATCGTTTCAGTAAAGGTGATTGCGTGCTGACCAGCGCCGCTGCCAACTTCCAGAACGGTAGCGGGTTCTGGCAAGAGTCGCTCAAGCTCTGCGAGTATGGGCGCGCTGTTGTTGGCAGCAGCCTGGGAGTAGTTTCGCATATATTGTTTGTACCCTTTTGTACCCTTTTGGAGCCCCTGGCACCGGCGCGTTATCAGCAGTTCCCGGGGCGCAAGTAAATGCTGGGCTAATTCTTCAGAAAATAAGTTGCACAGTCTCTCCATGCATCTCAGCCAGGGTTGAGCGTGTAGCAGGCAAGGTTGGGGTAGCTCGAAGCGTTTTTGCCCACTCACCATGTTGTGTTAGCAGTCTTACAACCTCGTTCGGATGTGAGTCAGCAAGATTGGTTGTTTCGCCGGCATCGTTTTTGAGATTGTAGAGCAGTGTCACCATGCCATCAGACGTATCGGACGACCATCCGCCTTGCGGTGGTGTCAGGCGCCCGTCATCGCCCAGGTCACTCTGGCGCTTCGTCGTGCGCTTGTACCGGATCAGTTTCCATTCGTCGTCCCGGATCGCGATTGTTGGTCCACTGCGCCAATAGAGGAAGTCGTGCGGCGCACCTTTGGTTGCGCCGGTCAGGTATGGCAACAGGTTAACGCTGTCTGTGCCAGCGATGGGTTGGCTGGCTGCGTTTGCACCAGGGGCAGTGTTGTCATTTGTTTCCGCGCCGGCTGCCGCAACCAATGTCGCCAGAAGATCGAGTGAAATGACAGGTTTGTCGAAGGTGCCCGGGGCGATTTTTGCGGGCCAGTTCATGATAAATGGTACGCGTATCCCACCCTCCTGGTGATAGCGTTTAAAGCCAGCAAACGGGGCGTTCGAGCAGGCACTGCCAATATAGGAGGCGCAGCCGTTGTCGCTGAGAAAAACAATCAGGGTGTTATCAAGGATCCCTTGCTCCTCGAGTGTCTGGACTATTTTCCCAACGCTGTCATCCACCGACGAGACCATGGCAGCATAGACGCGTGTTGCCGGGTCGGCGATGTGCCTGTAGCGATCAAGGTATTTTGCGGTTGCCTGCAGCGGTGTATGCGGTGCGGTGTGCGAGAGGTACAGCAGAAACGGCGTGTCGCTGTGGCGCGTAATAAAGTCGACTGCCTCATCGGTGAAGGCGTCAGTGAGATAGTCCTCGACAGGCACCTCCTCGGTGTTACGGTAGACGCCATTGCGATGGTCACGGGTTCTGCTGACGTCACCAACAGACTCCACGCCCGGGGTCATGGGATCAATAAATATACTGCCGCCCGCAAGCACGCCAAAGTACTCATCAAATCCCCGTTTGACGGGATGAAAGCTCCCCTGGTAGCCCAGGTGCCATTTGCCGATCATGCCCGTGGCATAGCCACGGGCTTTCAGCGTGTCGGCAAAGGTCGGCACCCCGGCCTGCAGACCACTATTGACGTCTCTGCCTGCAGGGTTGAATTCCCAGCCAAGGCGCTGCTGGTATTGGCCAGTGAGTAGTCCGGCACGGGAAGGGCTACAGACCGGATGGGACACATAGCCATCGGTAAAGCGAACACCGCCGTTTGCCAGCGCATCAATGTTTGGGGTCTTGATAGTTTTACTGCCGTAAACCCCGGTGTCGCCGATGCCAAGGTCATCTGCAACGACCACGATGATGTTGGGTGGTGGGGATTGAACAGGTGGTAACTGGCTCACGCAACCCGACGTGAATCCCAGTAGCACAAGCAGCAGCAGGGCTGGAAATCGCTGGGCCATAATGACGTCCTACAGAATGAGCAATCATGTCAAACTACGCCAAAATCGTTTTCAGGTAAATCTGATAGCCGGGGATGCACGTATCTCCTGGAATAAAAAGGATCGCTCCTACTCCCTGATTTCAGCAGAAGAGGCCGATGAAAAAAATTACCTTACAATCAATTCTTGGCATTGTTGGTGCCCTTGGTGTGGCCGGCGCTATTGGCTGGGCAGGATCTCAGGGGTCGACAAGTCTGGGCGGCTTGCCCGTTTTTGGCCTCTGTGCCGTTGTCGCCCTCGCTATCCAGTGGTTGGTATTTACTCACGCCTGGCGACACAAGACAGAGACGTATTTTGATTTGACGGGTAGCCTGACCTACATATCGCTTGCGATTTTTGCCTTTCTGGTAAGTGAGATGACAGCGCGAGGCATCCTGATTACCACCCTGATTGTGGTCTGGGCAGTTCGGCTCGGCAGCTTCCTGTTTGCTCGGGTGAGGCGGGATGGTTTCGATCGCCGGTTTAACAAGATCAAAACAAACTTTGCTCAATTTCTGATGACCTGGACGTTGCAGGGCCTGTGGGTGACAGTCACCGCTGGTGCGGGTGTTGCCGCCATTGCGTCTACTGCCAATGTACCGCTTGGCCCCTGGGCTGCGGCGGGTGCCGGACTCTGGCTGTTTGGGTTTGCCATTGAGGTTGTTGCTGATGAACAGAAGAAGGCTTTTCGTGCAGATCCAGCCAATCGTGACAGCTTCATTTCCGGTGGTATCTGGTCCTGGTCTCGTCACCCCAACTATTTTGGTGAGATTGTGCTCTGGACCGGCGTTGCCTTGATTGCAGTACCGCACCTCTCGGGGTGGCAATACCTGACACTTATCTCCCCGATCTTTGTTTTTGTGTTGCTGAATTACATTAGTGGCGTAAAAATGCTGGAGGTGCGAGCGAATCGTCGATGGGGTGATGACCCCCAGTACAGGAACTACAAGGCCAGAACGCCGGTACTTTTCCCGCGGCCACCAAAATCAGTTCATGCTGCCTAGGTGTACCTGACAACGATTTATGAAAACGAACTTTGTCACCAGGCAGCAATCGACACTGGCGTGTTTCGCGGTGCTGTGTGTTGCGCTTGTGCTGGCGGGAGAAGTGATGGCGCTGGAACAACCAAGCTATGAAGTTGTCGACCAGGTTGGCGAGGTTGAGATTCGCCGTTACGAACCCTACCTGGTCGCCCGCACAAAAATTTCGGGCGACTTCTCCCGTGCCGGCAATCAGGCGTTCAGCCGACTTGCCGGGTACATTTTTGGGGATAATGCCACGTCGCAGAAAATTTCAATGACGGCGCCGGTGATGCAGTACCCCCAGGATGAATCAGAAAGCAGCTACTGGTTTACGTTTATGATGCCCGCCGCCTATACGCTGGCGGATTTACCCACGCCGGACGACAGCAGCGTTGAGGTGAGCAGCAAACCATCACAGACGCTGGCCGCGCTGCGTTACCGCGGTGGCTGGAGTGAAAAGAAGTACCGCGAGCAGGTCGCCATCCTGCTCGCAACCCTGCGGGCTGATGCCCGCTTTGAGATTATCGGTACTGCCATGTGGGCGCGTTACAACCCTCCTTTTGTCCCATCCTTTCTTCGAACCAACGAGGTGTTGGTTGAGGTGCGCGCGCGGGTTCCCTGAGCCCAATACCTGCGCTGAATCAATAGGCAGGCAGCTGAATCACTGTATTGTGGGCCGAGACTCTGGATTTGGTTAGCCGATTTGAGGTATTTCCCAGTCATCTTTCTCCTGTTGGTCGCTGGCTGCAGCACGCCTCTGCCGCCAGCAGGCGACAATATGGGCAAACAC
>CAYGNA010000126.1:0-9546 GCA_964351065.1 uncultured Pseudomonadales bacterium | reverse complement strand
GCCGCAAGTAGCGGAGAAAGGCAATGCCCAGTAGCGGCTGCGAACAGCCTCATCGAAGCCCAGCCCCGTTATCCGATCTTGAAACTGGACACTGTTGATATGAATTCAAACATCCGCATTGCGCGAATTGAAGACCTCGCTGCCATCAACAATGTAGTCGCCGACGCAGCCATGGCGTGGCCCATGGCAGAGCGGGTAAAGCGCCTGTCCCTATCGACCTTGCTCTACAGCGAAGTGGATATGGTCCATTACGAATTTCTGGTCTTTGAGGAATCAGACACGATACTGGGTGTTGCTGCCTGGGATCCGACGGGCCCCGTCTCGCTGGCTGATAGCAGATTGCGAGGTGCACTGTTTCACGGGCTGTACGTCAAACCTAACGCCCAGGGTAAGGGGATAGGCAAACAGTTGATTGCCGCCGTGGCAGAACGCGCCTTGGAGCGTGATAGGGATGGTCTGCTCATCAAGGCTGAACGCGTTGCCGTGTCCTATTTCGAAGCGTTGGGTCTGGCGCGTATCCCGCGGTGCCGGGAAGCAGACTACCCGTATCAGTTCTGGTTGCCACTGTCCGCGCTGGACGCCTCGTCCCTGCGCTGCTGAAGTTCTGTCAGAATCTCCGAATGCCGGGCACGATCAATTCCGTAACCCATGTAGAGCATCATGCCGAAGAAGGTGAAGATCGAGGTCGCAGGGCCAGCGATAAAGCCCAGTTGCCAGACAATGTCTTCCTGAACGCTGCCCATGCTGGCGCCGCGTGGAAAAGCAATCAGGTCAAGCAGGACACCGCCAAATACCAGGCCCAGTGAGCTTGTTGCCTTGAGTGCGAATGCACGGGCAGCAAAGATGACACCTTCACGGCGTTCATTCACCTCCAGTTCGTGCTCGTCTGTGATGTCGGCAAACATGGAGTTCAACGTGGCGAAGATAACCGGGCCAAGCAGTGCGGTAACGAGCGCATTGAGGATCAGGATGCCAAGCAGGCTCTCCGATCCCTTGACCGGGAACCAGCTAACGTCAAACAGTGCCAGGACGATTGGCACGATGAAGATAAAAATTGTCAGTAAGGCCCTGCCAATCAACGTTGGTTTCTTGTCGAAGCGGCTTGTTGCCCAGGGGGTGACAAACATGGAAAGCACAAGCCCGATGATGCTGCCAAGGGGTAGAAAGCTGAGCTGTTCAGTCGTCATGCCCCAGAAGTGAAAGCCCATAAACGGGTTAAATACACCTTCCACGGCAAGGATGAAAGTACCCAGCATCATGCCAAAAAATATTGCGCGGAATGACTTGTTGGCGAAGGCTGAGACGAGTTCAGACAGAAGCCGTCGCATGCCGAACCGGTTTCTTACCACCAGTGCATTCTCTTCAACAAGGCGGGGTATCTCTTTTGCGGTGCCAGCCACGCACACGACAATCGCAAAAATCATGATGGCACCGGCAAACAGGGACCAGGGTGAATACGCGGCCTGGTTTAACAGCGCCGGGTTAAATTCTTCGGTTGTGGGGAAAAACAGTCGATAGGAAGCGGGGACAAATATGGCGCCGCCGAGGAAGCCAAAAAACGTATTGAACGCGTACATGGTGGAGCGCTGGTTGTAATCCCGCGCCATTTCAGCCCCCAGCGCCAGGTGTGGGATGCTGTAAAACGTCATGGCTGCGCGAACCAGTACCGAGAAGGTAAGCAGCCATAGCAGGTAACCGAGCTCGCTCATGCCAGCGGGTGGGTTAAACAGCAAGTAAAAGGTAATAGCCAGGGGTATGGCAGCGATCAGTATAAAGGGATGTCGTCTGCCCCACCGCGTCGAGATTTTATCGGAGAGGCCACCTGCGACGGGATCGCTGACAGCGTCAAAAATGAGCGCAATGGCTAGCATGATGCTGATGCCTGTAGCGGATACTTGCATCACCTGGTTGTAATAAAACAACAGGAAGACGTTGAAACCGGCGTTCTTGACTGCCTCGGATATCTGGCCGAAGCCATAGGCAGTCATGGTGCCAAAACCAAGGCGATGGTGATTCAACGAGCGCTCCCCCCCAGCGAGATTCACCGGATCATACCGACAATTTCCAACGAATGCTGGGCTGCGCAGTTCGGTTAATTCGAGGTAATGCTATCGAAGTTCCTTGGCAACCAGATCGTCAATCCACTTGCGTGATCTGGGTACCTCTGCCTGCTGGAGCAGGTCGAGGAGGCGGGCTGGCACAGCGTCCATTTGCATGATCCCGCGGTGTACGTCCCGCACAAACTGATCTTCGACCAGTTGGTCAAGAAAGTCTGTCAGTTTGTTGTAAAAGCCGTCAACGTTAAGCAGGCCAATAGGTTTGCTGTGAATGCTGAGCTGTGACCAGGTCCAGATTTCAAACGCTTCTTCCAGCGTACCGATGCCGCCCGGCAGTACAACAAAGGCTGATGACAGGTCGGCCATCATTGCCTTGCGTTCGTGCATGGAATCGACAATAAAGAGTTCGGTTAACCCACTGTGCGTAATTTCCACCTCAGACAGGGCTTTGGGCAGCACGCCAGTCACCTTGCCCCCGGCGGCCAGCACAGCGTTTGCCACGGCACCCATCAGTCCAACGCTGGCACCACCGTAGACAAGGCCAAGACCCCTCGCGGCGATTTCCTGCCCCAGGGTATGAGCCGCCTCACGAAAAACGGGCCGCCGACCTGAACTGGAGCCTGCAAAAACACAAATATTCAACCTGCTGCCACCTTGCGTCTTCCTCTTGCTTTGGGTTTTGGCTTCTGTTTGGAGGTCGATTTTATGCCGGGCGTCTCTGCCAGGTAACGTCCCGTTTCAGAAGTCTTGATACCTGCCACGGCTTCTGGTGTGCCCTCAGCGATGATGCGACCACCGGCGGGACCACCGTCTGGGCCAAGGTCGATGATCCAGTCGGCCGTCTTGATGACGTCCAGATTGTGTTCGATCACTGTCACGCTGTTGCCCGCATCTACAAGGCGGTTTAACACCTCGAGCAGCTTTCGTACATCATCAAAGTGCAAGCCAGTGGTCGGTTCATCAAGAATGTAAAACGTTTTACCCGTCGCAACTTTTGAAAGCTCGCGGGCCAGCTTGATCCGCTGTGCTTCACCACCTGAGAGTGTGTTTGAGGGTTGCCCCATGTGCAGGTAGTCGAGCCCGACATCCACCAGCAGCTGCAGCTTGCTGACTATTTTTGGGTGTTCCGAGAAGTGATCCACGGCCTCTGCGATAGTCATTTCCAGAATATCCGCGATCGACTTGCCCTTGTACCTTACTTCAAGGGTTGCTTCATTAAACCGCAGGCCGTCACACTCTTCACAGCGAACAAA
Organism: uncultured Pseudomonadales bacterium; assembly: GCA_964351065.1. Taxonomy (GTDB): domain Bacteria; phylum Pseudomonadota; class Gammaproteobacteria; order Pseudomonadales; family Azotimanducaceae; genus JANQJA01. The sequence continues at coordinate 6,236 of CAYGNA010000126.1, read as the reverse complement.
AACATCAGACAGGAAGTGCATCTCTATCTTGCGAACCCCATCTCCCTGGCAAGCCTCACAGCGGCCACCCTTGACGTTAAAGGAGAAACGGCCTGGCTTGTAGCCGCGCATACGTGATCCGGGCAACTGGGAGAAAAAGATCCTGATTTCGTCGAAGACCTTAATGTAGGTCACTGGATTGCTGCGTGGTGTTCGGCCTATCGGCCGCTGGTCGATGGCAACGACCTTGTCCAGTTGGTCGAGGCCGGTAATGCTGTCATGTTTGCCGATACGTTGGGTTGACTGGTGGAACGTCCGGGCGAGGGCCGGGTGCAGTATATCGTTCACCAGCGTTGATTTGCCTGCGCCAGACACGCCTGTCACCGCAGTGAGCACACCTAGCGGAAAATCGACGTCGAGGTTTTGCAGGTTGTTTTCTGCAGCACCCATTACGCTGATATGACCAGTAGGCTGACGCCGTTCAGGCCGAATTTCAATTGCTGTGCGACCTGACAGGTAAGCGCCGGTGATAGAAGCGCGTGAGCGCCCTAGCATCGCTGGCGTGCCTGCAAAAACAATGTTGCCACCGCGAATGCCGGCACCTGGTCCAAAATCAATCACGTAGTCTGCCAGTCTGATGGTCTCTTCATCATGCTCGACCACAACGACTGTGTTACCGATGTCACGCATGCGGCACAGGGTTGCAAGCAGCTTTTCGTTATCGCGCTGATGCAGTCCAATGGACGGTTCGTCCAGAATGTAGATAACGCCGCTAAGTTCAGAGCCCACCTGGCTGGCCAGGCGAATACGCTGGGATTCGCCACCCGACAGGGTAGGGCCAAGGCGATCCAGTGACAGGTAAGACAGGCCGACCGAAACGAGAAAGCCGAGTCGATTACAGATTTCTTTCAGCACCTCGGCTGCAATTTCACCCGCAGCGCCGGGTAGTGACATGGTGCGAAAAAAGTCATGGGCGCGGTCAATAGTCCAGCTGGATACCTCGACAATGGTATGGTCTGCGACCCGTACAGCTGCGCTTTCTGCCCGGAGTCTGACGCCATGGCAACTGGTACAGGGTGTGTTGGCGAGGAACTGGGAGTACCAGCGCTTCATCCCTTCTGATTTGGTATTGCGAAAGCGTCGCAGCAGGCGGTTCAGCACACCCTCGTAGCGTGAATTGCTGGTGCCGTGGCTGCCCCAGTTAATGGCGTAACGCTTTTCGCCAGTGCCGTAGAGGATTTTTTGTCGTTGCGCCTCGGTTAACTTGTTCCAGGGTTTTGTCAGCGGGATTTTCAGTACATTGGACACCTGCCGGTGATAGATGCCACCCGTTGAATTCCTGTCGTCTTCAATCCGGCCGATGGTCTTGATAGCGCCTTCTTTTAGGGAAAGGGTCTTGTCGGGAATAATCAGTTCAGGATCAAACGCGACCTGGGTGCCAAGGCCATTACATTCGTGGCACATGCCTTGTGGGCTGTTGAAAGAAAATGCCTGTGGACTCAAGGCAGGGAACGAGATGCCACAGTGCCCACACGACAGGTTTTCGGAGAATATGCGGTCCCGACCACTTTCGGTTGCTGCGATAAGCATGCCATTGCCAAGGCGGAGTGCGGCTTCAACGGACTCGGTAAGGCGCTCAGTCATGTCGGGGCGCACCACGATTCGGTCAATGACCGCTTCAACCGTGTGTTTTTTGCGTTTGTCCAATGCCTCGATTTCATCACTGCGAACAATCTCGCCGTCAACACGAAGACGGACAAACCCCTGTACTCTCGCGTCTTCGAGCATGTCCCGGTGCTCCCCCTTGCGGTTCACCAGCAGGGGGACCAGCAGGTACAGGCGAGTCCCCTCTTTCTGCGTCATCAACTCTTGCGTGATGTTCTGGGCAGTCTGGCCCTGTACTGGCCGCCCGCAGCTGTGGCAGTGCTGGATGCCGACGCGCGCGTAGAGCACACGCAGGTAATCAGCGATTTCAGTGATGGTGGCGACGGTTGAACGCGGATTGCGACTGGTTGTTTTCTGTTCGATGGAAATAGTGGGTGAAAGACCGCGGATCGTGTCGTATTTGGGCTTTTCCATTTGACCCAGGAACTGTCTGGCATAAGCGGACAATGATTCCACGTACCGCCGCTGACCCTCGGCATAAAGCGTGTCAAACGCCAGCGATGACTTGCCTGAACCCGAGACGCCGGTCAGCACGACCAGCTTGCGTTTGGGTATCCTGACTTCCACTGACTTCAGGTTGTGCTCACGCGCACCGCGGATCAGGATGTGGTCTAGCTCTTCGGATGCTGATTTCATGTTGCCCGCTATGTTGCTTTGGAGGTTGCTCAGTCTGAATATCTGTATATATATACAGCTTTTAGGCTTTGGTCAAACGACCAGTGCAGCATTCGCGGCACGCGCTCGCCGGGATTTCTCGATGGCCAAACGGTTCCAGTACCAGGAGACAATGCCAAGCAGTATGGTGGAGATTGACGTCGCCAGGAAAATGCCAATAAAGCCAAACCAGAAGTTGAACGCGATGGCCATCGGGACATAGACCACAAACATTCGCAGGATAGAAATGACGAGCGGCGGTAGCGGTTGCCCCATGGCGTTGAAACAGGAACTGGAGATCGCAGTCATACCCATAAATCCGATGCTGAGCGGTACAATCAGCAGGTACCAGACAGCAGTTTCCACGACTTTTGGATCGTTGTTGATCAGTGACACGAGGGTTTCAGCAAAGAGCAGCATAAACAGGAAAGCAAACAGACCCCAGGCCAATGCGAAGCGGTTACACAGCATTAGCGCGGTGTCGACCCGCTCAAATTTCTGTGCTCCCCAGTTCTGGCCAATAAAGGGTCCAGCACTGGAAGCGACAGCAAACACAATCATCACCATCAGAGAGTCAATTCGTGAGCCAACGCCAAACCCGGCAACAACCGCGGGACCGTGGCCTGCGAGCAGTCGTGTAATGATGCCCATCGACACGGGCATGATCAGGCTGGTAGCCATGGCGGGCAGGCCGACATGCAAAATCGCCTTCCAGGAAGCTAATACGCCGTCAAAAGAGCGGGTGATCAGGCCCTCACGCGTGATCAGCACGTAGTAGCACAGCATAAAGCTGAGTGCGCGCGAGATCCCAAAGCCGAGAGCGGCCCCTTCAATGCCCATCGCCGGGAAAGGCCCCCAACCAAAAATCAGAAAGGGTGAGGTGATGACCTGGAGCACCGAACCCACGGTCATCACGATCCCCGGCACTGCGGCATTGCCAACAGCGCGTATCAGGCTTGTGCCGATCATGGAAAGTGCAAACAGCGGAAACCCGATGAACCAGATATCCATGTACAGGATCACGAGTTCCAGGATATGACCTTCCGCGCCCAGCAAACGGAAGATAGGTGCGCTATACAGACGCCCCAGTACCGCCAGGACCAGCACGCAGATGATTACCAGCACCAGGCAATGCGTGACCAGGCGTTTTACCTGTTCCCGGTCGCCCGCGCCCATGGTCCGCGCGATGATTGAGGATGCGCCCACGCCCAGGCCCATTGCCACACTCTGCAGGATCATCACCACGGGGAAAGTAAAGCTCACCGCGGCCAGTTCGTCGGTACCCAGCACGCCGAGGTAGATTGTTTCAATCAGTTGGGAGATGGTCATGGCGGAAAAGCCCATGAACATAAAGCCTGCCAGGCGGATCAGGTGCTTGTGAACGGGCCCATCGGTAAAGTTGGCACCGCGGGAGGCGCCGGGAGCGGGTCTGGCTGGGCCTGACATGTAGTTCCTAAATGTGCGATAAGCACCGATTATAGACTGCCCGCATGACCGCCGGCACGCGTTTGGGTATGATTTACGCCAAATTTAACAGCAGGTAAACGCATGGCTGCCAGGGTTGTCACCGCTTGTATGGTCATTATTGGTAATGAGATTCTGTCCGGTCGTACCCAGGACGTTAATCTCAACCACCTGGCGATCGAGCTCAATGAATTGGGCGTGCGTCTGGTTGAGGCGCGCGTGATCCCCGACATCGAACAAACCATCGTCGATACGGTTAATGAGGTGAGGGCGAAGTTTGACCACGTTTTCACCACCGGTGGTATCGGGCCGACCCACGATGACATCACCGCTGAATCCATCGCAAAAGCGTTTGGTGTAGGTGTTGTTTATCACCCTGAGATTGAAGAGCGTATTCGCCGCCGGGAAGCGCCCCCGGAAGTCATGGCCTCGCGCCTTCTAATGGCGCGGGTACCGCAAGGCGCAACCCTGATTGATAATCCAACGGGCGGCCCCCAGGGTTTCCAGATGGGTAATGTATTTGTGATGGCTGGCGTGCCCATGGTGATGCAGGCAATGCTGGGTTCCCTGACCAAAGAACGCCTGGGCGGAACTGACCCTGTGCGTTCACGTAGTATTGGCGCCCACCTGGGCGAGAGCACTGTCGCCAACGCCCTCCGCGAAATCCAGGACAAACACCCCGATGTCGATCTCGGCAGCTATCCTTTTTATCGTCAGGATGGTTATGGCACCAACCTGGTGATGCGCGGCACCGATGAGGCTGAACTGGACGTCATGAAAGAAGAAGTGCGCCAGATGATCGTGTCCTTCGGGGCAGAACCGATTGAAGAGAAGGCTGATCCCCGAACCTGACCGGAATACCATTAACAGGATGGAAACATGAACCAGACCGCTGCCATGCAACTTGTTGGGCCAGCCGAACAACCCCTGACGAATGAACTTGGTGTCATCAGCGAACTGGTGCCACTGGCTGGTGCTCGCCTGCTGGAACTGGGCTGTGGTGGTGCCGAGAAAACACGCCTGATTGCCGAGACAACCGAAGTCGCAGAAATTGTTGCTGCGGAGGTTGACCAGATTGCCCACCAGAAAAACCTTAAGGTCACCGACCTGCCAAAGGTCGTGTTCCGCTCTTTTGGTGCCGAGGAAATCGACGAACCGGACAACAGTTTTGATGTCGTCATGATGTTCAAGTCGCTGCACCATGTGCCGCTGGACCAGCTGGATACCGCACTCGCTGAAGTCGCCCGGGTACTCAAGCCCGGCGGACTTGCCTACATTTCAGAGCCGGTGTTTGACGGTGCATTTAACCATGTCATGCGGGTGTTCCATGATGAGGAGGTGGTGCGACGGGCTGCTTTTGATGCTGTTAACCGGGCGGTGACAACTGGTCTGTTTACGCTGGAGCGGGAGCACTTTTTTAAGAATCAGGTGAAGTTTGGTTCCTGGGCCCAGTACGAGCACGGCATCCTGAACGTTACTCATACCGAGCATCACATATCAGCTGACCAACTGGCTGAAGTCAAACGGCGCTTCGCGGAGCACGAGAGTGCAGCCGGCTATGTGTTCGAAACACCCAATCGGGTAGATCTGCTCAGGAAACCGGCCCCACAACAGTAGTTGATACCTCCAAAGACACGTTAGTTGACACGGGAGTTGACACAGGTCAGTAAAGCGGTGAACCTACTTGCGTTAACCTGAACAACGTAGAGTTAGCGGAATCGCCCTGAAATCATGTTAACCCTCCCGGGTAGCGCCAGTCCGCTGGTGGCCTCTGTTGTCAAGAAACAGGTGATGGCCCTCACGGGGCTGTTTATGTGTAGCTTTCTTGTTGTGCACCTTGCCGGCAATTGCCTGCTGTTTGTCGGGCCTGAGGCATTTAACCAGTACGCTCACTTTATGCTCAGCAATCCGCTGATCTCACTGTTGGAGTGGGGGCTTGTGGCATTGTTTCTGCTGCATGCTGCGCTGGGTATTTACCTGATCCGGGAGAACCGGGCCGCACGGCCGGAACGATACGTCGTACGCAAGACACGTCTTAAAGGCAGTTCACTCTCGCTGGTTTCCATGTCATTGACCGGGCCACTTATTCTGGTTTTCCTCGTTCTGCACCTGTTGCATTTTCGGTTTGGGCCGGTCTATTTCACCGTATCGGGTGGCCTGGAGGTGCGCGATCTCTACCGTAGCGTGGTCGAGTACTTTTCCTCGGTGCCCAATGTGCTCTTCTACGTTGTCGCCATGGTGCTGATGGCGCTGCATGTCCAGCATGGGCTCTGGTCCGCGTTGCAGAGCCTGGGGATAAACCACCCCCGCTACAATCGACTCTTTGAGGTGATCTCAAACACATTTGCCGGCATCATTCTGCTTGGTTTTGGCGTTATCCCGGTTTGGGTATGGGCGGTGCTGGCTTGATGGACTCCCGATGATTGACATAGATGGCAAGGTACCGGCAGGTGATCTCGACACGCTCTGGGATC
>CAYGNA010000125.1:4470-9559 GCA_964351065.1 uncultured Pseudomonadales bacterium | reverse complement strand
GCGGTTAGTCTGTCGAGAGCGGTCTGATCCTGGGCCTGTAGCTGTGCGCGGGCATCGGAAAATGGCAACTGGAAGCTATGAATTGTTTCGTCCCGGAGAAAGAGGGTACGGTTGGTCACCGCATCCAAAAATTGACGGTCATGCGAAACCAGCACGTACCCGGCCGCCATTGATCGCAGAAAGTCTTCAAAAAATAACAACGTGCGCAGATCCAGGTGATTGGTTGGTTCATCAAAGAGCACAAGATTGGGTTCACAGATGACCGCTCGCGCAAACATCAGGCGATTCTGCTGACCACCGCTCAGATCGCCAACGAGATAATGATGTTGCGCTGCTGCGAAACCAAGGCGTTCAAGCAGCATCACTGCACGGTATTCACTGAAGGCACGTTCATCAGGTGAAAGTTTGGCTGTCACCGCGCCAAGCGTTGTCAAACCCAGCAGCGCCTCATCAATAAACTGTTCGACGGTTTCCAGTTTGAGTTCAGCGTTGCGTGTGATATCACCATCATCGGGTTGCTGTTTGCCATTTAACAGTGAGAGGAGCGTCGACTTGCCTGAACCGTTGTACCCCACGAGGCCAATCTTGTCGCCGCTGGCGACAGTCAGGTCAAGATGCTCAAACAGCCTGCGAGTGCCTGCGTGGTGTGTGATGCCTCTGCACTGGATTAAGGTTGTCATGTGATGTCGGGCAGGTTTTTGATGGGTATGGGCTCAATCTGATCTGCAGTGGTGAACCCAAATACCCTGGCGTAGAAGTACAGTTCAAGATCGAGCGCGCGCTTGATGTTCTCCGCCCTGCGAAAGCCGTGCTGTTCACCCTCGAATGGTACATAAGCAACTGGTATACCTTTGGCATCAAGTGCAGCCACCATTGCTTCAGCCTGGTTGGGCGGGACAACCTTGTCTTCCAGGCCCTGGAAAAAAATCACCGGGCAGGAGAGTTGATCGGTGTGATGAATGGGTGATCTTGCCCGGTACACCGCAATGTCCTCCGGATAACGGCCAATCATGCTGTCGAGGTAGCGTGATTCAAATTTATGCGTGTCTTTTGCCAGGGCTTCCAGGTCGCCAATGCCATAGTGACTGGCGCCTGCGCTAAAAGTGTTCTCAAAGGTGAGTGCCGCGAGTGTGGTGTAGCCGCCCGCGCTACCACCGCGAATAGCGAGGCGTGATTCATCAGCCAGACCTCGCGATACCAGGTGGCGTGCGCCATACACGGTGTCCTCAACGTCAGTAACGCCCCAGTTGCCGTTCAGTTTCTGGCGATAGCTGCGGCCATACCCGGTTGATCCCCGGTAATTGACATCAAGTATGGCAAAACCCCGGGATGTCCAGAACTGCAGCGACAGGCTGAGCGTTGCGTGTGTTGCCGAGGTTGGGCCACCATGCAGGATAACCAGCAGGGGCGGCAGTTCACCGGTGGGCGCCTCAAAGTCCTTGTTGGCAGGTGGGTAATAGAATGCGTGTGCGGTGTCGCCGCCAGCTGAGGCAAATGAAACAGGCTCGGGCACCGAGTAATAACCCGGATCGAGCTCGAGACTGCAACTTTGGCGCAGTAGCTGGTGTTCACGCATTTGCAGGTCAAACAGAACAATGCCTGAAAAACTGGTCGGTGAAGCAGCTGTAAAGATACAGCTGTGGTTGCGCAGGCTGACGCCGCCAATTGCGGTAAAGGGCGTGTCTATCACCTCTGGCGCACCGCCTGCTGCCGGGATCCGGGCAAGGTTGCTATCGCCTGCCTCATCGAAGACACAAATTACGTCCCCGTGTTGGTCGAAGGCATAAGTGCAAAGCCCAAAACCCCAGTGGGGTTGGCCAAACTCAGCGGCCTTTTCCCAGAGGTTGGTGATGAAAGTGTCGCACCGATATATGTTCCACCAGCCAGAGCGGTCCGAGATAAAGTGAAGCACCCCTGCCGGGGAAAAGCGCGGTTGCTGGACTGATTCTTCAACACCATCGGTCACCTGCGTGACGTTGTGCAGGCTGCCTGTTTCGTCAAGATCTGCAAGCCACAGCGTGGTGGTATCCCAGGGCATATTCGGGTGATCCCAGGTGATCCATGCGAGTCTGGTGCCTGCCGGGTTTAGGCAGGGTGCAGCAAAAAAATCATGACCATCAGCCAGTTTGCTGACTGCGCCGGTATCGAGGTCAACCGCACCCAGAAAATTCTCTGGTTCGGCCGCGCTTTGGGTATGGTCTTCAACAATACAGATCAAGCGGTTGAATCGCGCGTCAATAACACCGTTGGCGAAGCGCAATCCCTCGGTGTCGGTAATCCGAACCGGAGACTCGCCAGCACCCAGTCGGTAGAGTTGCTGGTCGGCGAAGTTTGAGAAATAGACTGTTCTTTCGTGAACGAGCCAGGCGCCGCCGCCGTATTCGTGTACCCGGGTGCGGGCGCTAAACGGGGCGGGCAGCAGTTCATCAATGGTGCCGTCAGCAGACTGCCTGATAATGGTGATGCGGCCGCCTTCATTGGGGCGTGCTTCCTGCCAAACGATGTCTTCGCCCGCAAAGCGAACGCCGCCCAGAGGCGTTGTTTCGGCCACGATAAGATCTGTGGTGATGGGTGATTGCCACGATCCAAAGGGTGCGATGCTCATGTTTGTCTTAACCGTGTGAGTGAATGAATTGCGCGAGACTCGCCGAATCAAATGGCCATCCCAGTTCAGCATCATTGCCTTCAATCCGGATGACTGGAATACGAATGCCGTAGGCTGCCATCAGCGATGCTGATTCACTGATTTCCACTTCGCAAATTTCAAGCAGGGTATCGTTTGCACGTAGCAGGGTAAGCGCCTGTTCGCACAGATGACAGCCTGATGTCGTGTAGAGTTTAACCTTCATTGGGTATCTCAATGCCAAAAAACATAGCAGCGTTACGGGTGGTTTGTGCGGCTACCTGGGTGTAGTCCACTGCCAGCGTGTCGGCAACAAATTGACATACATACGGCAGGTAAAAAGGCTCGTTGCGTCTGGTTTTTGGCCGGGGACGGATGTTCCGCGGCATGAGGTAGGGTGCATCAGTTTCAATCATTAGTCGATCAGCTGGTATGTTCCCGATCAGGGGGGGCAAGTGGGTGCCGCGGCGCTCGTCACAGATCCAGCCGGTGAGGCCGATGAAACAGTCCAGGTCCAGGTAGGCAAACAGCGCTTGTTGCTCGCCGGTAAAACAGTGAACCACGAGGTTACCCAGATTATCCCGATAGGGGCGCAGCACCTCGGCAAAATCCGGGTAGGCATCACGTTCGTGGAGGAACATCGGTTTGCCGGTCTCGATGGCAAGTTCAATATGTCGCTCGAATGAACGTATCTGGTCGCGCCGGGGTGACAGATCGCGGAAATAGTCGAGCCCTGTCTCACCCACGGCGCGGACGACATCATCGTCAAGCAGTTCACGCAAGGTTGCTGTTGCAGTCGGCCCGTGTTCGCTGGCGTGATGTGGATGGATGCCAGCGGTCGAGTAGAGGAACCCGCCGTTGTCCCTGGCGAGCGCCCGCGCATCAATGCTGCCCTGTTCGGATGCGCCGGTGACCATCATGGCGACAATTTTCTCGGCACGCGCCCGAGCCAACACATCCGGGAAGTCGTGCTGAAAAGACTCGTGCGTCAGGTTCGCACCAATGTCGATGAGCATGGGCAATCGCGCCGCAAAAAAGCGTGGATTATATCAGGAGTGGCTCAGGAGTGGCTCAGGAGTGGCTCAGGAGTTGTCAGGTACTTCAGTTCGGGGAGGGTTAAGCGTGATCCGCTGGCTGGAAAAGTCCCGCTGCTCGTGGATGAAAATAAAAGGGCGGGGTTCTGCCAGCTGGCGTGCATAGATAGCTGAGAACATCAGAACGTTTTGAACGTAGTCTCGCGTTTCCTTAAAGGGAATAGTCTCTATCCAGACATCCAGTGGCAGTTCGGGATTGAGCCATTGTTCGACGCGACCTGGTCCGGCGTTGTATGCCGCGGTTGCCAGGATACGATTGTTATTGAAGCGTCTGAGCATCTGGCCCAGATAGGCAGTTCCAAGTTGAATGTTGAGCGCAGGGTCAACCAGATCCGTTGCAGAGCCAAGCGTCACGCCCTGGCGGTTCGCTGTACTGCGGGCGGTTGCCGGCATTAGTTGCATGACACCCATTGCGCCGGCACTGGAACGTGCATCGGGCATAAAAGCACTTTCCTGGCGGGCGATGCCAAAGCTCCAGTGGAGCGGTATATCTGATACCCGGGCATTGCTGACAAAACTGTCGTAGTAGGCAAGTGGGAAGCGAACAGCGAGGTCATTCCAGGCTTCTGCATCAATCATTGAGCGAATAGATTGCCTGTACCAACCCCAATTGCGCGCGACCCTGGCGGCTACCTGCAGTTCATGGTCGGTAAAGTCCCGGGTTGTAAAAGACCACTCCTGCCGCGCTCGGTTACGCTCGCCCAGCGCAAAAAGTTCGAGCGCGCGTTGAATGCCGGGCAGGGCCTCGGTTTGGTTGATTTCGTCACTGGTGACCGTGGCAGGCTCATCTTCGAAATCGTAGTCAAGACCAACCAGGTCAGCAGCAAGGAAACCGTAAAAACTCCTGAGTTGAGCCAGATTGTTGAACATTTGGCGGGCGCTCGCCTGGTCAACAAGATCCGCCGAGTCAGACAGTATCCTGGCCTTCCAGTACTGCCACCTCGGTGTTGCCTGCTCTGCTGCGGGAAGCAGGTTGATGTAGACAAGGGCGTCACCCCAGGCCAGTTGCTTTAAGGCCATCCGAATCCGTGCCTCCACCACATCCGGTGCATTTCCAAGATCAATCGGGAGGTGGTCCAGCATCTGATCAGGATCGTCGTTCCGGGCCAGGCGGACGCCAACGTCCTGGTAAAGCTCCTTCACAGCTTCGGGCAGTGGGGAAAGTCGTTCCGCGTACTGTTCAAGTGCCCTGGCGGCAGCGACAGCGTCGCGGCGCGCTAATCTGTATATGCCAAACAAAATTACGTCCGTTGCCTTTTCGTCAGTTCGCTTGAAACGCTTTGCGTCCTTCACCAGTTTTGGGTTTCGTTGAACCTCAAGAAAAGTCTCAGCCAATGCCCGGTCAGCATCATCCAGATAGCGGATGAGGTAG
>CAYGNA010000125.1:0-4460 GCA_964351065.1 uncultured Pseudomonadales bacterium | reverse complement strand
AGGCCACTGTCTCCACCTTTTAGCGTAAGCGCAAAGCGGTTCCAGGCAGCGGCTCGATCGAGTTCACCTGCATCGCGCCAGAACTTGAAGACCGGATCACACTCATCAGGTTGTGAGTAGTCAACCAGCCAGAGTTGGCGGGCTGCTGCCAGCGCTTCGGTCGCTCGGCCTGCGCGGTGCAGCGCGAGCGCGTAAGAACAATCGTTACGACGGCCGGCAATCTCTGACTTGTAGTGTGTCAGGAACTCGTCCCAGCGATTTTGCTTGGCCAGGACAAAAACCCAGTTTTCCAGCAGTTGATCAGCAATTGGCGAATCCTGGTATTGCTCGACAAAAGGCAGGATGGTCTCGGCTGACTGGCTGGATATTCGATAAATTTTCTCGGTGTACTCGATGTAGGGGTAAAGGGGGTAGTCGATCAGTTGCGCCTTAAGTCGCGTAGCACGGCTGTATTGGCCCGCCTTGATGTAACCGATTGCCTCCCGGTAGAGCTTGCGCTGTTCAAATCGCGAGGGCGCGTTGGGGTCGGACGCCGAGAACCCTGCCAACGCCGGCAAGGTGTAGAAAACCAGAAAACAGAGTACAGAGGTAAGTCGCATCAAGCACATTCACACAAAACAGACCACAGCTTGTCAGGATTAGACACGCACAGCCAGCACATCGCAGGGGGCACCATGCAGAACACCATTGGCCGTTGAGCCCAGTAGCAGGGCAAGACCCTGCCGGCCATGACTGCCAACGACAATCAGGTCAGCACCGATCTGTGCCGCAAGGGTGTGAATTTCGGATTCTGGTCTGCCAAAAATCAGGTAGCGATCGTCCTCTCCAATCCCCAGTTTGTCGGCAAATTCCGCCAAATGGGTTTTTGCGGTCTCCTGAATCTGATCCTGGATGGTGGAGAGGTCCATGGGAATGTCTCCGCCATAGGCCAGGCTCAAAGGCTCGACAACATGCAGACAACTGATTTTCGCTGAATAAGCGCGTGACAGGGCGCAAGCGCGTTTGGCGACATGGGTTGATTCTTCGGTTAAGTCGATGCCTACCAGAATATGGTTGTATTCGCCCATAGGTCATCTCCAAGGCTGGTGTGTTTGTTGTTATCGAACACGCTTCGTGCAAATGTACACAGATATCGAGATGACCACAACAAGCACAGATGGCTCGTCTCATCACTAAAGATGATCCTGTTTGGGTGATGTATTGCTATGGTTTATCTTGGAATTGCTCTGCTGCTGCTTGTCATCATTGCCCCCATTTTTTCGCTCCTGCCCTCTGCACGCCAGAAGGAGCAAATGGGCTTGCGCAGAACTGCGATGGCAGACGGTTTTCGGGTTGATCTGACCCAGATCGATGATCCGGACGCGGATCCGACAGCGTATTTGTCCAACACTGGCAAGCCTCTGCCTCGCATTATCAAAGTGGCAGCGTACCGCCTGCCGCGGCGGCGACCCGATAACTGGCGTAGTTTGCCTCGCATCAACTGGCAGATCGCAAGGCGTGCCGGCACGTCGTCCGTTGAACTACCGGACGGGTGGGTTCACCTGCAACCGCTGCATTTGGCTACTTCGGCGGCGTTGAAAGCTTTTTTCCAAAATGCGGTGGCCCACCTGCCTGACGATGTCATTATGGTGGAAGAAGATACATTTGTTGTTTCGGTCTACTGGCGGGAAAAAGGCGGTGAAGATGCCCTGAGCGGGGTAATGGCGTTTGTGCATGAGTGTGTGCAGGTGCCTGCTATTGAACCTGGCCTGCCGGATGAGATTGGGTCGAATGTGGAAGGTGAATAGCACCGCTGGGCGAGAGTGTGTTGACAAGGCCCGTCGGTTCCGGCTTAAGCTAAAAAGCAAATCGGGAGGTTGACGCAGGGGAAGACACACTCTATATATGTGCCCCCTTCGACCCGGCATCGGGACAGATCGCCAGGATTGGCGTGTAACAGAACAGGAATTTTATGGGTAAATCACTGGTCATCGTCGAATCGCCTGCAAAGGCGAAGACGATCAACAAGTACCTCGGCAATGACTTTATCGTGAAGTCGAGTGTCGGTCATATTCGGGATCTGCCCACCAGTAGTGGTGCTGCGGTTGACCCCAAGGCGCGCGCTGAAGAAGCGGCAAAGACGCGGCAAATGTCGCCAGAGAAAAAAGCGGCCTACCAGAAGCAGAAGGCGCGTCGGCAACTTGTTAACCGCATGGGTGTTGATCCTGAAGACAATTGGACGGCGAGATACGAAACTCTGCCCGGGAAAGAAAAAGTTGTTGCCGAACTGCGCAAGCTGGCTCGCGATGCAGATGAAATATACCTCGCGACAGACCTTGACCGTGAGGGTGAGGCAATTGCCTGGCACCTGCGCGAGGCAATTGGTGGTGATGAGAGTCGATATCGACGGGTTGTTTTTAATGAAATCACCAAGAAGGCAATCAATGAGGCGTTTGAGCACCCCGGTGAGCTCAACATAGCTCGCGTTAACGCACAGCAGGCGCGGCGTTTTCTCGACCGGGTGGTTGGGTTTATGGTGTCGCCGCTACTCTGGGCGAAAATAGCGCGGGGGTTATCAGCAGGTCGGGTTCAATCTGTTGCTGTCAGGTTGATTGTTGAGCGTGAGCGCGAGATCCGGGCTTTTGTACCGGAAGAATATTGGGAGATTTTTGCTGAGCTTGCTGAGATCGCTGGCGCCGATACCGTTCGATTCCAGGTAGCGAAACAAGCGGGCGCAAACTTCCGGCCCGTCAACGAGGCGCAGACAAATGCTGCGCTCGAAAAACTGCGGGCTGCCGCGTTTGTTGTCAAAAACCGGGAAGATCGACCCACCCGAACCCGACCTTCTGCACCCTTTATTACGTCTACGCTGCAGCAGGCTGCGAGCACCCGGCTTGGATTTGGTGTCAAGAAGACCATGATGCTGGCACAGCGTCTGTATGAAGCGGGCTACATTACGTATATGCGCACCGACTCAACCAACCTCAGCAGCGATGCGATTACCGCCTGTCGAGACCTGGTGCTGGAGAGCTTTGGTGACAAATATGTGCCAGAAAAACCTCGACTGTATTCCAGCAAAGAAGGCGCACAGGAAGCTCACGAGGCTATCCGCCCGTCGGATGTCGGTGTCCGAAATGTCAGTGGTGCTGGTCTGGATCGTGATGCTGAACGGCTGTATGAGTTGATCTGGCGCCAGTTTGTGGCGTGCCAGATGCCTGATGCAGAGTACACCAGTACGCTGGTAACAGTTGAAGCCGGTGATCTGGAACTGCGTGTGAGAGGGCGAATCCTCCGTTTTGATGGCTACACCCGGGTCTTGCCGCCAGCTGGCAGAAAAGAGGAAGAGGCACCGTTGCCGGACTACAAGGTTGGGCAGAATCTGAATCTGGAAGAGTTGCTGCCTTCCCAGCACTTCACCAAGCCGCCACCTCGTTACGGTGAGGCGAGCCTGGTGAAAGAACTGGAAAAACGTGGCATTGGTCGTCCATCCACCTACGCTGCAATTATTACCACAATCCAGGATCGTGGTTACGTCTCGCTGCGCAACAGGCGCTTCTACGCGGAGAAAATTGGTGACGTGGTGACCGACCGGCTGGTCGAAAGCTTCGATGATCTGCTGGACTATGGTTTTACAGCCGGGCTTGAAGAATCCCTGGACGAAGTTTCAGAAGGAAAAGTGGATTGGAAGGCCCTGCTGGACAAATTCTACGGCGAGTTTGCAACCCGGCTTGAGAAAGCGGGCAGTGCTGATGGTATGCGGACCAACGATCCCACCATGACCGATATTGAATGCCCAAAGTGCGGTCGGCTCATGCAGATTCGAACAGCCAGCACCGGGGTGTTCCTGGGCTGTTCTGGCTATGCGCTGCCACCCAAGGAACGGTGTAAGACGACCATTAACCTGATACCTGGTGAAGAGGCCATTGACGCCAACGTGGATGCCGATGAGCAGGAAACCATGATCCTGCGAAACAAGCATCGGTGCGCAAAGTGTGGCACCGCAATGGAGAATTACCTTATCGACAAGGACCGCAAGCTGCACATCTGCGGCAATAACCCGGATTGTGACGGGTTTGAGGTTGAACGTGGTGAGTTTCGCATCAAAGGTTATGACGGGCCTGTGATTGAGTGTGATAAATGTGGTGCAGAGATGCAGCTCAAAACCGGCAGGTTTGGCAAGTACTTTGGCTGCACCGCGGAAGACTGCAAGAACACCCGCAAGTTGCTGAGGAGCGGAGAAGCGGCACCGCCAAAAATGGATCCAGTCGCCATGCCTGAGCTGCAGTGCATTAAGGTTGATGATACTTATGTATTGCGCGATGGCGCTGCCGGGCTTTTCCTTGCCGCGTCGCAGTTTCCAAAGAACAGGGAAACAAGAGCCCCTTACGTCGATGAATTGGTGCCACATCAGAACGAAATTGATCCCAAATACGATTTTTTGATGCGAGCGCCCCAGCAAGACACAGATGGCCGCCGGACAC
>CAYGNA010000124.1:9120-9564 GCA_964351065.1 uncultured Pseudomonadales bacterium | reverse complement strand
CCTTGACGTCATCGTCGGCATCAGCGCGATCAAGTGCGTCAACAATTTCACCCAGCATGAGGGTGGTAAAAGCGTTGAGTTTTTCAGGTCGGTTCAGCGTGATTGTCAGGATGTGATCTTCAATGTCGTAAAGAATTTGTTCGTATGCCATGTGCTGATCCTTTAGTTGAGCGTGGACTCATAAAAGAGATTGAAGAGGTCGCGCTGGGCATGGCTGCCGCCGATGCGAAATGTATCGTCTTTGGCCATCGCGAGCAGGTCGCGCGCCTGATTGGTTTCACCACGACCGAGACAGGCAATGGCCTGACCAAGCGCGATACCAACCTGCCGGCACACCCTGCCCTGGGTAGAGTCTGTTTGTGCCCAAACCGCAAGATGGTCAAGTCCTGCCCGAACGGTTTCCGGGTCGTCAAGACGGGCCGCGCCCATCAGGTAGTGCAGGGT
>CAYGNA010000124.1:0-9110 GCA_964351065.1 uncultured Pseudomonadales bacterium | reverse complement strand
GAGAAGATCAGTTCGTCGTCACGAATGCGGGCACGGCTCAAGTCGCGCAGCGCTTCCCAGCGATCTCCTGTAGAAACACCCAGCATATCCAGACGCCAGAGCAGGGAGGCAGCGTTACAGGCATCCAGGTAAAAATCATCTGCAAGCGCAGCCCTGAGGTGATCATCAAATATGGCAAGTGCGACATCATGTTCGCCGAGGCCGAGATGGCATAGTGCCTTGTGCCAGTGGAGATGGTACGCAAAGTTGTTGGTTTGTGACCACGCTGGCAACAGTGTTGCCAGCCAGTCGACACCTTCAGTAAATCGCCTCTGCATCTGGAACACATGCGTGACCGCATGCCCTGCCCAGATATCGCTTTTGTTGAGTTCAATCGCAGCGCGTCCGTTGGCCTCAGCCATTTCATAGTCGCCCGCTTCTTCATGGCCAAACGCGTACATACCGAGCAGGAAGCCGTAGAAACGCTCACCAGGCTGCCATTCGGCAACCGAACGGGCGACTGATGCGCGCATGGTGTGAATGTCACCTGCGTAGAAGTGAAGATAGTGGGTAACTCGCAGTGCGAGCATGTCTTTGGGGTATTCCTGCAGCAGTGTTTCCAGTATGGCGGCGGTTGCAGCCATGTCGCCAGCAACCCAGCGATCCAGCGCAGCGATATGCATCTCCTCGCGCTTATTGACGAGCGCGAGTTGCTGGCAGCGTGCGTTAATATGGGCGATTGCACCGGCCAGACGTGGATCTGCCGCCAGTTTCAACAGGTAGCCACGCAGGACAAGCGCAAGTGGCATGGCTGGATCTGCTGCGAGCAGTTTCTCAAGCAAGGACGCAACGGCAGGGGAAGAGCCGAGGTACGCTTCAATAGTATCGTTGAAGGCGGCTGGACTTGTCGCCGCTGAGGCGGTGTAGCCAAGTCCCAGTTCATCAACCAGTTCTGTCATCTGCCTGCCTCATTGGTGTTTATTGGCCGTAGCGACTTGCACCGCCCGCGAGGTATGCCTGCTCTTCAGCTGTACTTTCCCGCCCCAATACCTCGTTGCGATGTGGAAATCGCCCAAACTGCCGGATCACCTCCCGATGTTCTATTGAGTAGTCGAGGAAATCCTGCAGCTGTTCGTGCCAGGCGGGTTCTGCCGCTGCAAGCAGTGCCTGGTAGAGCGCAACACAGGCATCCTGATCTTCGATCGCTTCAGAATGGTGAAACGGGTGGTACAGGAATGTTCTCCCAATGTAGGAAAGCGTCAGGTGCTGTCCGTTGGCGATGGCCGCGTGGGTGACTTTTTGTGCTCGCGGGTCATTGGCAAAAGCGCCGGCAGTGCCCCGGTGCAGGTTGCGGGAAAATTGATCAAGAAGGATAACCAGAGCCAGTGATCCCGCAGCAGTCGATTGCCAGTTGTCCAGTTCTCCCGCTGCTGCAAGTTCAAGCGTGCTGCCAAAGCGAGCGCGAAGGGCTTCATCATCGGCTGGCGTGGACATATACCAGAGCTTTGTACGCGTTTTGGACGCCTGCGCGTCATAAGCCGCTTCACCAATCCAAAACTCATTAATCTGCGCGATTGTTGCCTGATGTTCCATATCCTTAGCCATAGATGATTAGTGCGCGTGAGCGCGAATCTCCTCGTCGGTCATATGCAAATAACGCTGCAGATAATGCACGCCAGCATAGAAAAATGGCGTATCAGCCAGGGCACAGCACAGCTTGAAGAGGTAGTTGCTGCCCATCAGTACCAGCATGGCGCCCATACTCATCGCGCCGGCAAGGAACTGGGCGCCGAACGTGACCACAATGACCATAAAAGAATCGACACCCTGGCTAATAATCGTGCTGCCATTGTTGCGTAGCCAGAGGTGTTTGCCATTGGTGAGGCGTTTCCAGAAGTGGAACATGAAAACGTCACAGTATTGTGCCGCGATATACGCCATCATCGAGGCAAAAACGGCGCCACTCGTTGTTGCATACAGCAGGGTAAAGAGTTCCACTGAGCCGGTCACGCTGCTGCCGTTGGGCAGGGCAACATCTTCGGCCAATTGAATCAGCTGCCAGGGTGGCTGGGCCTCGGCAGAGGGGATCAGGCTGGCGATCCACATGGTGCCGATGATGAACAGGTTAAGGATGAGCCCGACAGTCACCAGGAAGTTGGCGCGGGCGCGACCATACAGTTCGCTGATCAGGTCAGTACAGAGAAAGGTTAACGGATAGGGAAGCACACCAACCGCCAGCGCCATTGGACCCAGTTGGATAAAGCGCGTAATCCCAATGATGTTCAGCATCGTCATGGCGCACAGGAAAAATCCCGCCAGCACCAGGAAAACGCGTTCGCGTCTCTCGCGAATTTCATCAGTAAGTTGAATACCTTCAGTGACGTTTGTTGCTTGCAATTTACCGCTCCACTTGTCCAAGGTTGGCATGGATGACCGCGCCGTTGATAACTGAATTACCTGCCGCAAACCAGATGGTATCGGCAATCTCTTCCGGTGTGACCAGGCGGCCAAAAGTGCAGGCCCCGCCAATGCTCTCAAGCACTGCCATATCCTCGCCGACATGTGTACGCAACATTTCGGTATCCGTAAACCCTGGGCAAATGCAGGCTGTGTGGATACCGCGTCCGGCCACGTCCTGGCAGGTTGCACGCATCATGCCGATGAGACCATGCTTACTAACAACATAACTATAGGTGCCTGGCACTGCCTTTTCTGACAGTGTGGAACCAATATAGATAACACTTGAGCCTGCGGTCATTTTGGGCAGGATGATTTGGTTAATTATATGGGGTCCTACCAGGTTGACGTTCAGCATCTGCTGGAAAGAAGTTGTATCCGTATCAAGCGCGGTGTCGTTTGCCATTCTGCCCGCATTGTGCACGAGGCAAATTTCACCACTGTCCAGCACAAGGTCCATCAACTCCTGCAGTTGTTGTTCAAAGTCTGAGTAGGCAAGGTCAATGCTGTGGTTTTCTATCCTGCTGTCGGGTGCCGGTGTACGCGACAGATTAAGTACACGATAGCCAGCGTTGGCGAACTGCTGCGCGGTAGCGAACCCGATGCCTTTGCTCGCCCCGGTGATCACCAGTGTTTTCATGGCTGACTCCTCATATGTGACTCCTCATATGTGACTCCTCATGCCTGACTCCATGTGGCAACCCCAAATTGACCAGGGCTTGATGAGATTTTTACCATCATGTCGATGATACCTTTGTCCCTGAGGCCTGGATGCTCGAGGATCCTGTTGAGGAAAAACCAGGAGAACTCCTCAACGGTTGTGTTGGCAACAGGCAGGATGGTGACGTCGCGCGGCAGAAAGGGAATGCGTTCGCCGTTGAACACCGCAACAATGTAGTCATCCTCATGCAGAATGCGGAGATGAGGGGAGAATTCCGGCAAGATCATCTGTTCGTCAATGTCATCACACAACTGACGCAACAGTTTCTTCAGCACACCATAGTCAAACATCAGTCCATCTTGACCCAGTGGCGCAGTCACGGCGCAGGTAAGTTGGAAGTTGTGCCCGTGCAGATCTTCGCGCTCGGTGGCTGAGAAGATTGTGAAATGTGCAATCGAAAAATTAAGGGCTTCTTTCGAAACTTCGATGCGGCTATATCGAGGCGTGTCGCTCAAGGTTACGCTCTAGGCAGAAAAAGGGCATATTAGCGCATTTGGTGGTGGCGCGGGAGCCATCACCACTGACATGGAGGACTAGCCTGATGCTGTCAAAATTGAGTCGATCGGTCGTGGGACATGTGGTGATTGTGACTGGCGCGGCGAGCGGAATGGGTCGCGCCACAGCGCACCTGTTTGCAGATATGGGTGCCAGGGTGGCAGCGCTTGACCTTAACAAAGAAGCCCTGGATCTGGTGGTAGGCGAGATGCAGGATGCCGGGTATGAAGCGCGGGGCTGGCAACTGGATCTGGCAGATCGCCCAGCGATTGCGCGTGTGATTGCGGATGTAGGTGAGCATTTCGGCGCGATAGATATCCTTGTCAATAATGCGGGTATCTCTATCCCCGCACCAATAGACAGTGATGGTTATGAGGCGGCCTGGGATCGGAGTCTCGCGATTCTGCTGACGGCACACACGGCGACCATTCGCGCTGCCCTGCCTCGCCTGCGAGACTCGAAACATCCGCGGATTATCAACATTGCATCCACCGAGGCGCTGGGTGCTACCAAATTCGGGAGCCCCTATACCGCAGCAAAGGCTGGAGTGACCGGGCTTACCCGGTCGCTTGCCCTGGAACTTGGTGGTGAAGGCATCACCGTGAACTGTGTGTGTCCCGGGCCCATTAACACCGGGATGACAGCGCGGATTCCTGCCGAGCAGAAAGAAATTTTTGCGCGGCGCAGAACCGCGCTGAAACGCTATGCTGAACCCGAGGAGGTTGCCCATGCCACGCTCAGCCTGGCATTGCCCGCCTCACAATACATCACCGGTGTCACATTACCGGTGGATGGTGGCCTGACAATTCGAAACGCCTGAACTCCCTTGCTTTACAGAGCTCAAAAATCCCAGCCCAGGTGTGCTGCCGGCAGTTTTACCGTTTCATCCAGTCTCGTTAACAGTGACGAGTCAGCCTCGATATCGTCTGTGATGGCGAGGCTCGATGCGGGCCTGATGCCGAACCACAGGCGGGTAAAAGCACCCACACTGGCCTTCAGGCAAGGCAGGGCCGGGTCTCTACCGACAACTGCCTCGGATTTATCTCCCAATGTCACAACATAATCGCCACTGATGCCGCGCCAGTTGTGGGTATCATCCAGGTAATTTTCTACGGGATCAGTCAGCGCCAGGTTAAACCTGACGGTGGGTGTATTGAGATGTGTTTTGGCAAGGCATGCCGGGAGATCCAGAATTCGCAGTTGCCAGTAGGCGAATGAGTTGCTGTTGTTGGCAAAATCACTGCCGCGCGTAACGCGCCGATGGCGAAAAGGTTGCTGCAGCAGATCCTGAAGCTGGATATCTGCCATTTCGAGCATGGAAATCTGGCCAATCTGGTCACCCAGCGATTTGATGAGTGACAACAGTTCCAGCAGTTGTTCAGCCGACTGCCAGGCCCGCCAGGTGATTGTGTAGGGTCCGTGTTCGCCTTTTGCACTGCCCCAGATGAAGTGTGATAGCGTGCCGCCAGGACCATCAAAATAGCCAAGGCCAAACGGTTCATCGGTCCATTCCAGTTCTGCTTTCATCAATTCGGGCGGCAATATGCAGGTGCCGCCGTGAGTTCGCATACGCGCGCACATGGCCGTGTATATGGCGGAATAGTCGCTGATGCCCAGTCGTTTAGGTGGGCGAAACTGGCTGTTCACCGTCAGGGTTGCCGGGTCGAAACGAATCTGCTGTTCATAGGAACCGGTGCCGAACCCAAGCTTGTTGTAAAAGCCCTGCTCAAACATGCCCAGTGCAGAAATCTCCTTCCCCGCTGCTGCCTGGCGGGCGAGCAGGCGGGCAGTCAGATCGCCCGCAAAGCCGAGTTTTCTGGCGACGCGGCTGGTGGTGACAGCGGTGACAGCACCCAGTTGCAGGGTTTCCCGCTGGTAGTTCATTTCGCCGTCAGTAGACACTACCGCGCACTCCGGTACCTCGTCGATGGTAGCCACCAGGGCATCAGCAGCCGTGCGAAAGAATATATCGACCCGGCTCGCATCCTGCACCAAATCCTGGATCCAGCCGACCTCTTTCCAGATACGGGTGACGGCTTTGAGGTCTTTGTCGTGATTGTAGTCCCGGTAAGTCACAGGAAATCTCCCTTGGCTCGCGATTGTCGTGCTGATAATTAGCTGCCTGCGCTGCTCATCGAGAGGCTTCAATCAATCAGCATTTGCTTCAACTGCGCGGCGCGTTCAGGCCCGCCTGACCTGTCAGTTATATACTGGACGTGGTCCTTCAACCCTGCCGCCGGATCAAGCTGGATACCCCAGAGTGGATTAATTTCATTGGGAATCATGGAGTAGCGGATATCTATCACATAGTTTGGTCGGGTGGGATCAAGCGCCAGGTAGCGATTGGAAAACCAGTCAAACCGCGCCAGGTCATTGGCCTGCTGGCTGGTCAGGTCGAGCCACGGCAGATCTTCGGCCACATTGAGCTTTTTGGCAGACTGCCCGGGAAAATACTTTGGTGTGATAAATAGCCTGACTGCGCTGACGTGAAAGTCGGTTTCTGTCTCGTACACAAGTTTCCAGAGGAACAGGTTGGCGAAACCCGGTTTTGCTTCCAGACGAATGGGGGCGTGGCCCATTTCGGCGGCGATCTTGGTGCCAAAGGCTTCGGCCCGATCACGCTGGATAACACCAAAAGTGAGGTAAAGCAGCGCCCAGACCAGCCCCACCTGGGCGAAGCGAGGGCGGCGCAAATAGATGGAAGTGACTACCAGCCCCAGCAGTGGCAGGGTAAACAGTGGGTCGACCACCGAGACGTTATTCCAGGCGATTCGCGCATCCGAGAAGGGCCACAGCAGCATGGTGCCGTAGGTTGTACAGGCGTCCAGCAGGGCATGGGTGCCGTAGCCCAGAATGCAGGCCAGGTACACTTGCTGGAATCGCAGGTTGCGCCTTGCAAACCAGTAAAAGGCCAGGCTGCAGATCAGCGCACCCACCGGAATGAAAACCAGCGCGTGCGTAAACTGGCGATGGTACTCAAGGAAAAGAATCGGATCTGTGGGCGACTGGATAAGCACATCCAGGTCGGGTGCCATCCCAGACAGACAGCCCAGCCAGGCGAACGTGCGGAGCTTTTCTTTTGAACTGACTGCCTGCGGCAACGCCGCGCCAAGCGCGCCCTGGCTGATCGGGTCCATCTACTGCTTTATTCCAATTGACGTCAGGGTAGGTGGAAGTTAGCGTAGCCTGCAGACAAAGCCAAGCAAAAAGCCCGATACCAGGGCCAAATACATCAGGGCCAAATACACCAGGGCCAAAACAAGAGAGGGAAACTGACGTGGGTAAACTTGACGGCAAGACTGCCATAGTGACCGGCGCAAGCCGGGGTATTGGTGAAGCGATAGCGGTGCTCTTCGCGGCCGAGGGCGCAAATGTTGTGTGTGCTGCCCGCACGGTCAATGAGGGTGACCATATGCTGGAAGGATCGCTCTCACATACAGTGAAACAAATTGTTGATGCAGGTGGGCAGGCCATTGCAGTTGCGGCCAATGTGTCATCCGAGGACGACTGTCAGCGTCTGGTTGATCAGGCTGTGCTGACCTATGGTGGGGTCGATATCCTGGTTAACAACGCTGCACTCAACTACTACGTGCCCATCGTCGACTATGATGTTCATCGCTGGATGCGCGCGTTTGCGGTGAATGTGCACGGGCCGTTCATGCTCTCAAAATTTGTCCTGTCCGGCATGATCGAGCGTGGTTCGGGTGCCATTGTTAACGTTTCGTCGGGTGCCGCGATTGGTCCAGGCCGGGGACCGTACGATCAACCCGGGCGTGGTGGCACCATGTATGGCGCGTCCAAGGCGGCACTTGAGCGGTTTACGCAGGGTCTTGCGCAGGAAGTGGCGGAGCACAACATTGCGGTGAGTTGCTACTCGCCATCGCAGGTGGTGCCGACACCGGGTACGGTGTATCACAAACTCGTCGACGGTATGGACGACCCGCGCGGGGAACCACCTGAAATCATGGCCCAGGCTGCGCTGCTGCTCGCTTCTGAGCCTGCCGACAAGGTGAATGGCCGGGTGACCTATAGCCAACAAATCCTGAAAGAATTCGGCTGGATTGAGGATGCCAAAGGACGTGGTGTTGACTCGACCGGGTCTGGCTATTCGCAGATTTGATGGTGGGCGGATGAGTAAACTGCTTGAGGTCTATATTGATTTCAAAAGTCCCTACGCCTTTGTGGCGCTGGCACCTACCTGCCAACTCGAACAGGAATTTGATGTAAAGATCGACTGGTATCCGCTAACGCTTAACATTGGCAGCTATCTGGGTACTGCCAAAAAAAATGATAGTGGGCGGGTGGTCGAGAACAACCGTTCGCCAAAGCAGTGGGCGGCCGTAAAGTATGCCTACATGGATGCACGGCGCTACGCGACAGCGCAGGGATTGACCCTGCGCGGCACGCAGAAAATCTGGGATTCCTCCCTCGCCGCCATAGGCTTGTTGTGGGTGAAACTGCAGGAGCACGATGTGTGTCTGCGCTACATCAATCTTGTGTATGAGCCGTTCTGGCGTCGCGAACTCGATATTGAAGACCCTGCAGTGATTGTTGACTGCCTCGCCGCGGCTGGTGCAGAGACCACAGGATTTTTGGCGTTCCTGGAAGGAGTCGGGCGAGCGCAGCATGACGAGTTACAGGACAAGATTCTGGATCGCGGCTACTTCGGCGTGCCTACCTATGTGATTGATGGTGAGATGTATTTTGGCCGTGAACACCTGCCACGCGTTCGCTGGCATCTGGCTGGCAAACCCGGGCCGCTGCCTGATGTGGCCAATGACACGGTGCTTGGCTCATGAAGCTGGTGATTGGTATTGATCTGGGAAGTCTTGCCTGCTTTTGCGCACTCGCGCCGACTACACTGTTACTGGCTGAGATTGGCGCTGCGGTCGAGTGGTTGCCGCTGGTGAGAGAGCGTGCGGTCAGCAATGCCGATGGTTCGATGAAGGTGGACGAAGAAGATCCGCTTGCCGCCTACAAGGCAAGGCGTCAGCATGCCCGTGATCGTTGGGCGGCGCGTGAACTGGTCAGAAACTGTGAGCACCTGGGTATCAGCGTCGATCAGGGCTCCAGGCGGTTTGATGCGACGGCACTGAATCTCGGGCTGTTGTTTCTCTCAACATCTGGTGGGGATTGCCGCGACTACCTGCAGCGTGCTTTCCGCGCTGCATTTGTTGACGGCGACGATGTTGAGGATGCCGAGCGGGTTGCAGGTCTGGTTGCCGATGCCAGATTTGCCGGGTTCCTCCAGGATGCGGGCGAACAACGGCTGTGGGATGTTAGTGCCTCTCTCAATGAGCAGGGCCTGGTTGTGGCGCCCGGGTTTGTCTGCGATGGAGAAGTGTTCCAGGGGAGGCAGCATCTGCCGATGATTCGCTGGATTATGGAAGGGCGGCAGGGCACGCCGCCTGTTTAGGGGTTTGGACCGCAAACTATGTTCGGTTCTGGAGGAATATTG
>CAYGNA010000123.1:0-9589 GCA_964351065.1 uncultured Pseudomonadales bacterium | reverse complement strand
CAATATCCGTGTTAATACCGTCAACCCCTCGCCAGTGAATACACGCATGATGCGTAGTATTGAAGAAGGGATTGCGCCGGGCGCTGGTGACAGCGCTCGAGAATTGATGGCGGCTCGAATCCCGCTCGGTCGTTATGGTGAACCCGACGATATTGCGAAGGTGATGCTCTTTCTGGCGAGTGATGATGCTGACTTTGTGACAGGTTCGGTCTATATGGCAGATGGAGGCAACATTGCCTGACCAGGCCTTCGACTGGTATTTTCAGGGTCAAGTGTTGCTGAAGAAGCCTTAGTGTTGATCCAGGGCGAGGCTCGCGTGGTCAAGTTCTTCCCTGAGTCTTTGTGCCTCATGGGCTCGTGCACTGGAGAACCTGGCCAGCAGGAAGTAGAGCGCCGGCGTCAGGTACAGGGTAAATACTGCTGCCATGCCCAACCCGCCAAACACGATCCAGCCGATAGATTCTCTTGCCTCAGCGCCGGCACCACTGCCAAGTATGAGAGGCAGACCACCAAGCACGGTTGACATGAGCGTCATGGCAACCGGGCGAAGCCGAACGCTTGCGCCGGTTTTAATAGCGTTCTGAAGGGCGTAGCCGCGGTCCCGCAACTGGTCGGCAAACTCCACTAACAGAATGCCGTTTTTGGCCATAAGGCCAATGAGCATTACGAGGCCGATTTGCGAGTAAATATTCACCGATGTACCACTCAGGTAAAGCGCAAAAATGGCAGCAGCAACGCCAAAGGGCACTATCAGGGTGACGACTACTGCACTGGTGAATCCTTCAAATTGAGCGCACAACACGAGGAACACCACGGCAAGGGCAATCAGGTAGGTCAGTGCAACCTCGCGAGACGTCTCATTGAGTGTTGCAGCTTCACCCTGCAGGATCATGTCGATGTCGGATGGCAGTGTGTCCTCGGCAATCCGGGTGATTTCGTCGACGGCAGACTGCAGCGGATAGCCGGGGGCAATTTCAACATCGACTTCAATCGATCTTCGTTGGGCAACGCGATCCAGTTCAGCCGCAACACCTTCTTCTTTTAGCGTAACAACACTGGAGAGGGGCAAAAGATTTCCATTGCGTGCAGTGACGTACAGATTGACCAGGTCGGTCGGATCGTTAATCTCACCAGTTGATGCTTCGAGGACAATCGGGACGGCCTCGTCCCCCACGTTGAGATCGATAATCTCATCTCCGTCGATCATCGCCCGCAGGGTAGATGCGAGGTTATTGAGATCTACCCCCAGGTCAGCGGCGCGTCGACGGTCAACCTCAACGGAAAGTTGTGGCTGGGTGGGTTCATAGGAGATTTCCGGCCGGGTGAGGTTCTGAGAGCGGGCTTCGATCGCGCTGGTGAATACCTGGGCTGCTTCAAAGATCTCCTGGTAGTCATTGCCAACCAGTGCAACCTCAAGACCGGTGCTGTTGGCGCCGCGCAAGTTCAGGCTGTTACCACCACCCACATGGACGCGTGAGCCAGTCACATCGCGCATAGGGTCCCGCAGTGATGCAATGATCTCCTGCTGGCTACGTTCACGCTGGCTCCAGTCGGCGAGGGGGGCCGTAATACGCGTGCGGTTGGGGTCCCAGGCTCCAACCACAGTAAACAGCGACTTGATCTCACCGCTGTCGACAAGTGGCTTCAGGATATCTTCAACCAGGGCGGTCTGCCGCTCCATGTAGGTAATACCGACACCATCAGGGCCAGAAGCCATCACCATAATCATGCCACGGTCTTCCGGGGGGAGGAGCTCTTTGTCCAGTTGGGTGTACAGGGAGCCAGCCGCAATGGCGGCAATGGCACCTGCAGCCAGTACCAGTGCGGGTGCGCGCAGTACGTAATCCAGTGACCGGCTGTAAAAGTCACGTAGCTTGCTCCCAAACAGGCCAAGACCCCGCGTGACGAAGTTTGGCTTTTCCTTGCCAGGGAGGCGTGACGCCATCGCAGGCACCAGGGAGAGCGCAACAAAGCTCGAGATAGCCACTGCAGACGCGAGTACAAAGCCGAACTCCCGGAACATGCGACCTGCAGTGCTGGGCAGGAAGGCAATAGGGACAAAAACAGAGATCAACACAACACTGGTGGTGATAACGGCAAAAAATACCTGGCGGGTGCCGAGCACAGCCGCAGCGCGAGCACCGAGCCCCTGCGCCCTGCGGCGCTGGATGTTTTCAAGCACAACAATGGCATCGTCCACCACGAGTCCGGTGGCGAGTACCAACGCCAGCAGGGTGAGAATATTGATGGAAAATCCGAGTGCCCAGATGGCGGCAACGGTACCAATCAGCGCAACAGGAATGGCAACGCTCGGAATCAGCGTGGCGCGCAGTGACCCCATAAACAGCCAAATGGTCGACACTACGATCAGGACGGTCAGACCGAGGGTGGTTAACACTTCGCGGACCGAATTGCGGATAAAAATAGCGTTGTCGTCAGTGATAACCAGTTCAACATCCTTGAACCTG
Organism: uncultured Pseudomonadales bacterium; assembly: GCA_964351065.1. Taxonomy (GTDB): domain Bacteria; phylum Pseudomonadota; class Gammaproteobacteria; order Pseudomonadales; family Azotimanducaceae; genus JANQJA01. The sequence goes on along the minus strand of CAYGNA010000123.1, from coordinate 7,121 downwards.
TTGTTCAGGTTCTCGACTGCCTTGTGCACGCCATCCGAGATATCGATGGTGTTGGAGCGAGCCTGCCGAACAACACCAAGTCCAACAACATTGCGACCATCAAGGCGAGTAAACGAGGTCGCGTCCTCCGGACCAAAAAATACGTTGGCAACATCGCCGATGCGCAGGGTATCCCTGATGATAATATCGGCAACCTGTTCTGCAGTGACCACCGAGGCATCGGCACGGACAATAAGCTCCTGGTCTTCAGACCTGAAGCTGCCAGCCGGCACGTCAAAAGCGGCCTGGCGCAGCACTGCTGCCACGTCGGTGACGGAAAGCCCAAAGCTGGTCAAGCGCAAGGGATCGATGACAACCCGCAGGATGCGTTTGCGATCGCCAAACAACTGGACGTCTGCCACGCCCTCGATAGAAATCAGCTGGGGAATGATGTCCTTGTCGACAATGCGGGTGATTTCTTCTTCCAGCAGGGTGTCGCTGAGGACAGCAATGTTGACGATCGCATCCGAATTGTCGTCGGCCTTGACAACCAGGACCTGTTCAACACGATCGGGTAACTGGCGCGTGACCCGGCTCACGGCTTCTCTCACATCAGCTGCCGCACCGTTGAGGTCGACGCCAGGATTAAATTCGATACGAATTCTGCCGCTGTTTTCTTCCGATGATGATGAGATGTCCTTGATCCCTGATACCCGTGCCACAGCCCCTTCGATAATGGAGACAACCTCTGAATCCATGGTTTCAGGGGAGGCGCCGGGATACTGGGCGCGAACTGTCACAATGGGACGGTCAATATCGGGAAGCTCACGGACCTCAACGGCCATAATTGCGGCAAGGCCAGCCAGCGCAATCAGCAGGTTTACGACCAGTACGAGCACAGGTCGCCGAATGCTCAGGCTGGGCAGGTCATCCGCTTCCAGTTTCTCATTCTGGGGAGGGGGCTCTAACTCTGACATTAGCCAGGACCATCGCTGATCGCATCGGTCGCACGCGCTGCTGTTGTCATTTTCGGATTGACAACGGTACCGGGTCGCAGACTCTGGATACCTTCAACAACGACCAGGTCGCCGGGTGTCAGATCGCCACGAACGAGCACTTTCCCACGCTGCCGCTGCACAATATTGACGGGTACACGCCTGGCCTTGCCATCAACAACCGACCAGATGAATGAGCCGTCAGCACCCCACTGGAGGGATATCTCTGCAAGAACCGGGTAGGGATCTCCCCGCATATTGAGTGCAACGCGAAAACTCATGCCTGGTCTGAGGCTGTCTGTCGGGTTCTCGACGCGCGCCCTGGTGACAAAAGTGCGGGTATCGGGGTTAATACGGCTGTCTATCTCAATCACTTCACCAGTTGCCTGGGGACCCGTCGCATTCCAGGTGGCAACATCAACCCGATCGCCCACCCGGATTTTGTCAATGAGTACTTCTGGTACTGCGAAAGAGACCATGAGCGATTCCCTGTCGTCCAGCGTCGTGATTGCGGTGGCAGGCTGTATCCGATCGCCGACGTCAACATCGGTAATGCCGACGTAACCGCCAAAAGGTGCTTCGACCGTTCGATCCTCAAGATTAATACGCGCCCGATCCAGTTCGATGCGGGCCGCCTCGAGTTCGGTGCGCGCAGCATCCAGTGTTGTCGGCAGGGTTGCCCCCACGGCTGCGCTGCTCTGGTATCGGTCAAAAAGTCGACGGGCGTCTTCCAGTCTCACTGCCGCCAGGTCCACAGCCAGTTTCGCGTCACGCTGGTCGAGTTCGACCAGTACCTGGCCTTTCTCCACGTATTGACCCGGCTTGAACAATACGCCAACCACCTCGCCCGAAGTTGCGGAATACAGGGTAATCGAGCGCATTGCGCGTGAGGTGCCAACGGCCTCGACCCTGGTCATTTCGCTGCTGAGTGCCACGGGTTCAACAATCACGCGTGTTTCAGTGCTGCGCCGCAGGCTGGTTTCTGGTTCTTCTGTGCAGCCAACGAGCATTAGGAGAGACGCCAGCAGTGGCGGCAGGAAGTAGAGCCTGTTTCTATGTGACATCTTTGACGCAGTCCAGCCTGTTGCAACAGGTAAACTACGCGGTTGATTGGCAATCAGACCAGTAGTTGTTCTGTTTTAGTCAGGATTTAGGAATTTACAGGCGAGGAAGATTACAGGATCAATTGGTCAAATGCACATTGTCACCCAATCGAATATCACCGCCGGTTACCACCTCGGCATAGATACCGAGTTCGTGCTGGCACTCACGTACCAGGGTACGCATGATCTTTGTATCCCGGGGCAGGTCATCAAACCCGATGGTGGTCATCACGCAGCGCGGGCAGGGCATGGTCAATCGGAAGGTCACTTCGCCGACTGTGAGGATCTTGCCACTCCAGGACTGCTCAACAAAACCTGTTGTATCGGTATCAATGACCAGGTTCGGGCGAAAGCGCCGGACGTCGATAATAGAGTCGCCTGCGACGGCTTCAAGTGCCGTGAGGGAAGCTGTTGTCATGATCAGGACAGGAAAACAGTCGAAGTAGGTGCCGGGCGGCGTGGCGAATTCAGCAATGCTTGGCGGGAATCTGGATACGTCCGGGAAGGGTTCGTCGTCGACCAGCCCAAAAATGGCGCGAGACTCCTCAAGCGTGCGACGTTCCCGTCGGCGATAAAAGTCGAGATTCGTTGGTGGTGCAAGTGGCGTGAGACTGACCGGAGCGTTCAGGGTAGCAGCGAGCACGTCTGAGATTGAGGGATCATCAGCAGCCAGGGTGACAGTCGGACTCAACCGCACCTGGGGTGCAGACGTCACGTTTGCTGACTCGAACCAGGCATTCATGGACATGAGCGCCGGGAACTTCTTTGCGCCACGGGTATGCTCACCTTCCCTGAGTGCATATGCCCGATCCCCCTCCATACCGAGATCGCCGAAGGTTGCAGTATCGAGTTGCTCACCACCCATTGACTTGACGGGATAGCGCCAGATTTGAGTAACTTTCATTGTGCCGTCTCCGTCGGGATCGCCTGCTCTGCCATCACTTCAACTGAATTATCGACAGTTGCACCGCTCAGGCCCGCTTGTGCCAGAAATCTGGCGACGTCTGCTGCCGATCGGGCAGGCGCTTCTTCCATGGGGATGTGACCAAGGTCTTCATAAATCACGACGGTCGAGTTGGTGATTGCGGCGTGAAAGCGTTCAGCGGTCTTAACCGGAATAAGCGCATCCTGGGCGCCCCACATAATAAGTGTTGGCTGGCTGATGCTGGCAAGATTGTACTCGGCACCGCCGCCACGATTGAAGCCGCCAAAGCGCTTCATGGTAGCATCTCGTGTGCCCTCGCGCAGGGCAAGCTCGTAATAACGCGTCACCAGTGCATCATTCACAACCGGCGAATTGTTGTAGGCAGATTTTAATCCCTGTACTACCAGCATATGAGGGTCAAGGTAGCGCGCAATCGTGCGGAACCAGGGTTGGCCCAGCAACTGGAAAGCGAGCGGTGCCTCGCGCTCCTCTCCATCGGCGCTCGCAGCGGTGGCTGCGCGATCCTGCCACCAGGCGGGCAGGCCAGAGGCGTCAATCAGCAATAACGCCTGCACGCGGTCTGGATGTGCCAACGTGTATTGCCAGGTCACGCCACCGCCCATGGAATTTCCACCCAGGACAAACTGCTCTGCACCAACTTCGTCGACCACGGCATCGACGGTGCGGATGAAGGCAGCGCTCGAGTAGTCATCATCCGGGACACGGCCCGTGAGCCCATGACCCGGCAGGTCCATGCTGATGATCCTGTACTGGTTGCCAAGAATAGTGACCCAGGGCTCCCAGGTATGCAGTGACGCATTGGAGCCATGGATGAGCACCAGGGGTTGTCCGCCAGGATTACCCTCATCCCGGTAGTGCACGCGGGCGCCGTTGGGCATGACCAAAAATCGCGAGGCGTTATTCGTATACTTCGTGTCCACCATTTCTTTAGGCAGGTCACCTTTGTAAAGAAAACCTGCCAGGGCGGCAACCACAAACAGCAACACGACAACAATAATCTGAACTATGCGCATAAGATCCTCCAGAGGTTCGCGCAGCATCCATGATGTCGGGCGAACATTCAACAAAGGGCTTTGCATTGACTGGGGCCCGGGGTAACATCGGTTCCCCCTTCAGATCATAAGGACATTGCGGTGCCGCCGGCGCTTTCCCAACTGGACGACGAATACGACGGTGTTCGCCACCTCATTATCAAGGCACTTAATGTCATCAGATCTGACAATTTTGATGAGTACTTTGATCTCTTCTCGGACGATGCTGTCTGGATGATGCCATCGAGTTACAAGGATGTGGGTAAGGCAGAAGCCCGTTCCTTTTATGGTTTCACCAAAAAGTTTCGCTTTGATCAACAGACCTCTATCGACGAACTTGTCATTGATAACGACTGGGCGTTTGTTCGCCTGACCTTTGATGGCTACCTGCGACCCAGGCTTGATAGCTCGGCCGCACCGCTACGATCGGTCAGCCGGCACATGTGGGTGTTGAAGAAACAACTCGACGGCACCTGGAAAATTTCGCGGGACATCTGGAACAACCCCAGGACCGGGCAATAGCGAGGCGATGAATCACCATGCATGTATTTGATTTTGCGGTAGGCCAGACCAACCCTGAGACTTTTCCGGTTGAGGCATTCAAGGCGGCGGCAATTCGCGCCATTGAAAACGAACATGACATGTTCAACCGATACCCGGGCTCGCTGGGCCACTTGCGGCTTCGCCAGTTAATGGCAGCACGGGAGTCTGAGCGCGAGGGCATAAGTGTTGCGCCTGAGAACATCGCCATTACCAACGGTTCCATGCAGGCCGTGACCATCGCTGGGCAGGCCCTGATGCAGGGCGGCAGTAACATTGTCATCACCGAGGAGTTTACCTATTCGGGTACCATCAGCGCGTATAAGGGTATTGGCCTCGACATGGTTGGTATTGGCATGGATGAGGATGGGATGCGTATGGATCTGCTGGTCGCTCGCCTTGAGGCATTGGCGGCAGAAGGACGTCGCCCGGCCTTCATCTATACGCTGACAACCTATCAAAACCCCACCGGCACGGTGATGCCGCTGGCGCGCAAACATGAGTTGATTGAGATTGCTGCGCGCTTTGATGTGCCCGTTGTGGAAGACAATTGTTATGGTGATGTGCATTTTGACGGGGACAAGGTGCCGTCGCTGTTTGCCCTCGATGACAATCCAAGGCACATCTATATTGGTTCTCTGTCAAAAATCCTGGCGCCCGGCATTCGCCTTGGCTACCTGTACGCCAAAGAGCCGATGTTCTCGCGCATTGTTGCGCATCGCCATGATGCTGGCAGTAACTACTTTGCAGCCGCTGTCGCCGCCGAGTTTTACCAGAACGGGATCTGGTCACATTGTGATACGACCAATCCGGTGCTCAAGCACAAACGCGATCTGCTGGTCGCCGGGCTAGAGCGGGAGTTGGGCGATCTTTGCGTATTCTCCAACCCGGCTGGTGGGCTGTTCGTATGGGTGCGCCTGCCAGACGATGTAGACATGGCGCGGCTGCAACAAATTGCTGGTGAACAGCAGTTCTATTTTGCGCCAGGACGATCATTCCATGTTGATGCCAAAGAAGTGCCCTACATTCGCCTGGCGTTTGGCCATGTACCAGACGACTTGATTGAGGCGGGAATGCCCGTGCTCGCCCGCTGTATCCGGGAGGCAAGAACCAGCAATGAGGCACCGGGGCTCACCAGCCTTTTTTGACCAGGATGGCACTTACCCAAGCGTATAGAATTCTGGCTTAGTACATCAGCACGCCAATATCTCAGCTCGCTATCACTGAATGACCAACTTTTTAACCATTCACATGGGCACCGTCCAGGCGCCGCACCTGCTTCTGGCTGATGGCAAGTAATCCCAGAATCACAAGGTAAACGCTGATGCCGATGGCAACTGCAAAAGGGGGTGAGGTCAGCGTGGCAAGTGCGCCAGCAGCCAGCCCGCCGAGGGGCATCAAGCTGTAGGTAATACCGTGAAAACCCATGACCCTGCCACGCAGTTCATCCGGCACCTGTAGCTGCAGCGCTGTCATTGAACAGATCATAAATACTGAACTGAACACGGATGCGGCAAATACGCTTGCCATGGCAAGCGGGTAGGCGAAGGCTAGTGACGTCGCGAGTCCTGTCGCGAGACAGAACCCGTAGATACAGATGCCAGCTGCAGCAGCCGATGCAAAAATGATAACCCCCAGGTGCCTTGACCCTTGGAAAGAGCCCACCAGCAGGGTGCCCACAACGCTGCCTACGCCGGTGGCGGAAATCAGGTAACCGTACCCGGTTTCACCAGCGCCAAGCAGGTCAGAGAAGGCAGGCATGAGCTGCATGTGGGTGTTGGCGAAAAACATGCTCGCGTAACTCATCGAAATCAGGACAAGAAACAACCTGTTATGGAATATGTAGCCAAGGCCCTCACTGATCTGGTGAAGGGTGGAGGCGGTTATGACTGGTTTGGGCAGGTTCAGCTTGAGTCCTGCAATGACAAAAAACATGGTCAGAAAGCCTGCACCGCAGAGCACAAACACAACCCAGGTGTCAGTGACGGCAATCAGCAGTCCGCCCAGCGCCGGCATAATCATACGGGAGCTTTGCCAGATGATGGAGTTCAGGGCGACCGCGCTCATCATGTCCTCGCGCTCTATCAACGTGGGAAAAATAGATTGACGGGTAGGCCAGTCGAAACCTGATGTGAAAGAAACGATGCCGGCTATCACAATGACGTGCCAGGCAGCGACCTGCCCACTTGCATCCAGGAACGCCAGCCCCAGAATCAGTCCAGCAACCACCAGCGAGGTAGTCATCAGGACATGCTGTTTGTTCATGCGATCTGCCAGCGCGCCACCAAACAGTGTCATCACAATTGCCGGTATTGATGCCGCTGCGCCGAGGTATCCCAGCATCAGGGCGGAACCGGTCAGTTCGTAAACGAGCCAGCCCTGTCCCATGATCTGCAGTTGTGTGGCGCCAACCGAGGCGAAAGAACCAAGCCAGTAGCGCAGGTATGCGGGATGGCGAAGTGCGGAAAGGCGCCCGGTGAATGTCGCCACAGTGGAGGGCGGTGGCTAGTGCGGTGGGGTGGGGGAG
>CAYGNA010000122.1:0-9590 GCA_964351065.1 uncultured Pseudomonadales bacterium | reverse complement strand
GGATTAGTCACTGTGTTCGCCAAACTGAAGCTGCACCATGCGAGCGTACATTGTGTTGCGGGTGAGCAGTGCCGCGTGGGTGCCAATATCCAGAATCTGTCCTTGATCTATGACCACAATGCGGTCGGCTTTCTGAACCGTCGATAGGCGATGGGCGATAACAAGCGTGGTTCTGCCAATCTGGAGCTTGTCAATGGCGTCCTGCACCAGCCGTTCACTCTCTGCATCAAGCGAACTGGTCGCTTCGTCCAACAACAGGATTGGGGGGTTCTTGAGAATTGCCCGGGCAATGGCAATGCGCTGCTTCTGGCCGCCCGAGAGTCGTGCGCCCTTTTCTCCCACGTAGGTGTCATAACCCTCATGCAGCAGCTCGATAAACTCATTGGCAGCTTCCGCACGAGCAGCTTCAAAAACTTCAGCGTCAGTCGCGTCATGTCGCCCAAATCGAATATTTTCAGCTGCGCTGGCCCCAAAGATAGTGGTTTCCTGCGGCACTATGCCGACGCGTGTCCGGACTGCCTGTGGATCGCATCGCGTGATGTCAGTTGCATCGATGGATATCGTGCCGGCGGCTGGATTGTAAAACCGGAGCAGCAACTGGAAGATTGTGCTCTTGCCGGCGCCAGACGGTCCTACCAGTGCAACGTGCTCGCCGGGTCGGACTTCCAGGGAAAAGTTTTTGATTGCCATCGTGTCCGACCGGGATGGATAGCTGAAAGCGACATGATCGAAAGTGATGTGGCCCGTGCAGGTCTCGGGCAATGTCTCAGCCTGGTCGGGGGTTCGAATCGCGGGCTCAAGCAGAAGCAACTCCGATATCCGCTCCATCGCGCCAGCAGCACGCTGCAATTCACCCCAGATTTCAGACAGCGCGGCGGCTGACACGCCGACAAACATGGCATAGAGCACAAATTGCCCCAGTTGGCCGCCGGTAATCTCGCCAGCGAGCACATCCCGTGCACCCAGCCACAGGACAAAAATGAGTGCGCCAAACACACAGGTTGAGGCGACGGTCGTGAAGAGGGCCCTGACCTGGATGCGGCGTACTGCGGTGACAAAACTACTTTCAATTGAGGTGCCGAAGCGCTGGCTTTCCTGTTCCTCGGCGACAAACGCCTGTACGGTCTGGACGGCGTTCAGTATCTCTGCGGCGTGACCGCTGGCATCGGCGACACGATCCTGGGAGGCGCGCGATAGGCGCCTGACCCAGCGCCCGATCAACAAAATCGGGAAAAAGATCAGTGGCAGGATAACCAGCAAAATGCCGGTTAGTTCAAGATTGGTGTAGGCGAGCAGTGCAAGCGCACCAAAGAACTGGATGGTTGAACGCAGGATAATGGAGACACCCACGCCGGAAATCGACTGGATCAGTGTGGTGTCGGCTGTCAGTCGTGACAACACTTCACCAATCCTCGTGATTTCAAAGAAGGTGGGGTCCATGTGCAGTACCTGGCGAAACACCCTGTCGCGCAGGTCGGCGACAACCCGTTCGCCCAGCCAGCCAACAAAGTAGGCCCGAAGGGCGCCAAACAGGCCAATGACCGCGGCAAAAATCATCAACACGCCAAAGTAACGATTAACGTTCTGCGCGTCTTCAACGGAAAAGCCGTGGTCAATCACGTTGCGCACCGCCATGGGCATGGCCAGCAGTGCGGCCGAGGAGATGAGCAGGGCAACCATCGCGAGCGCGAGCGTCCATTTGTAAGGCGCTATAAATGGCAACAGCATACGCAGCGGGCGCAGCGTTTTGCCTTTGGCGCGCTGCTCGGGCGTTTCGATTTCGCTCATGCCTGGATCAGGGTAGGGTGCAAGCGGGCGAGTTTAGGGGCGGCAGTGTCAGTAGTAAAGGAAATACCCTCGCGCGGGACTGCACCGCTTGATCGCTCGTTATGTTGCAGTATCTTTCTGGCCGGGAAATTCAAATGGACTGGGGTTATCAAAACGCTGCAGCACATTCCTGGTCAGCCGGGCGATATCATTGTTGTAGCCGTTGGTGGAAAGTGAACCCGCGTAAGAAATGCTGCCGGCCGAAAACACTGCGCCGCCGAGCGGCGTCTCGAAAAAGGTCATGTCGGCCCGGACTTCATTATCGCGCGGGTCCGGCACGGTCATCAGGAACTCCTCTTTTGTCCGCAGCATCCCGGGTCTGTGGTTTTCAGATGACGCAATGACAATTGCATGCTGCGGTGAACCCAGCGCAGTGTCGAACCGATCAATCTCTTCACCGGCCGCACCGCCACCCTGGGTGCCGTGGTTGCCGATGAGTTCCCTGCTCTGAACCCCTTCCATCATAAATCTCACCCGTGGGTCACGCGCACCTTCACCCAATCGATAGTAGGTACCACCGTCGAATCCCTGGGCGGCAAACCCGACGCCAACGAGTTTATTGGGTGCGCGACCGAGACGCCGCCAGAGTCCACCGTACTCGCCGGTGAACTGGTGGTAGTACTCACCGGCCTCTGACATCCAGGCGCGTGTGCCATCCTCCGCGCGACGCACCTCGATAATGGCCGGGTTCTCCGGATGATAGGCAATGCGCCAGTAAAAGCCGTTGCCGCCCATGTACATCAGGCGGCCGCCATTGCCAATCCAGCTTTCTATGGTGTCCAGCATGCGGGTTGAATGGTACTCAGGATGTGTACCGGTAATGACCACGCGGTAGTCGGCCAGCAATGACTCACCCTCCAGGTGAAGGCGTTCGTCGGTAATGACATCAAAGGGCTTGCCAATGTGGCTGAGCCACGCCGTGAGATTGGTATCGGCATTAAATGCCCAGGGCGTATTGCGTGGCCGCAGATTCAGAACAGGCCTTAGCCTTGAGGAAAAGTGAACGCCGCTGCCGTCCAGATGATGTTCATAGAGTGAATTGCCCACCTCCGGGTTTTCCACCAGGAACTGGTCGCAGGCGTTTCTCGCTACGAGGACACACTGTCCGCTCGGACTCGACAGCGGCTGGGTGGCGGATGGGGGTGGGGGGGCGGGGGACATCAGCAGTGCGATACTGGACTTTTTCTGGTTTTCACCCGGCGCAACAAAAAGCGGCATGAGGTCTTCTTCGCCGTCTGTGAGAACAACCTTGACCCCGTAGAGACCCGAGCGCAGTGAAGCCGGAACAGTAAACGTAAAGTCTGTTGACCAGCCCGCATCAGTCAGGTCGTCCTCGTGGAAGTGGACTGCCCCATAGTGGTCCGGTTGCTGCCGCCAGTCCTGGACCGAGCCGTCCCAGAGATGGCCTGTTACTGCCCGGGTTGGCTGTTGAACGAAGCGCCCCGCGTAACCTTTGCCTGTTGCATCGGTAAAAGTCTCGGTGGCAAAACCCTGACTGAAATCCCAGCGCGCGACAAGCTCATCCGGTGACAGGCTTCCCGCCAAGAGCCTGGCAGTGTCTGCTGTCCTGGCGATAACCGGCGACTCAATACGCCCATTGTACCTGCCGCCCAACTGTGGATTGTTGGTTGCCAGCCACCATTCGCCAGCATCCAGCGCAACTGGCTTTGTTGTTGTGCTTGCGACTGCCTGTTTGCAGGCAGGCTCACCCGCACCCGCACCCTGAATGATCATCGTGGCTTCGAGCCTGCCATTGATATGACCGAAGGCCAACTGGTGCCAGTGATGTGATTCGAGTCTGATCGGCAGGCTCAGCGCAGCCTCGCCGCAGTGAATCTCCAGATATGCATCACCGATTAAAACTTCCAGACCTGGGCCGGCAAGCAGCGTCTGCGCTGTCGCTGGCGTTGTGGGAAAAAACCAGCAGGAGAAACCAAACCCTGCCATGTCGGGCAGGTGACCAAGCGCTGCGAAAGCCCCGGTAACAAGAGACTGGGCCCGTGCTGGATAGTCGCCTTCAAAGCTGGTGGGGATTGGCAATTCCTGGTAACCGGTGCCACGCGCCCGGTCATCACCGCAGATGAGTTCAACCAGGGATGCATGGAAGTGTTCGCCTGGCGGGCCGCTTAACATGGCAGCCACCCTGCCCCCAGGTTTGACGTCTATAGGGTCCAGATAACCCACGATCCGCTTGGACTTCATTATTTCTCACCACCATGTTGGGCGAACAATCCGTTTGGCAGAATTAATCACCAAAGTCGCGCCCGGTCAAACCAGCCGCGAGCAGGGTTTGGTGAGATGGGGCGCGGCACAGTAAAGTCACGGTGTTGAAAGTGGCTGGAAGAGGCAAGGAGACCAACATGGAACATCTGGCAGAAAAAGTATCAGTGATCACTGGCGCGGCATCTGGTATTGGTGCCGCACTCGCGCACTGCCTCGACGCCCAAGGCATGCACCTGGTGCTTGTTGACATACATGAAGACGCGCTGCTGGAGGTAAAGCGGCGGCTTAGCCGTGAAGCCCTGACGTTTGCCGTCGACGTGGCGGATGAAGCATCCATGCAGGCACTCGCAGCGGTGGTGTACGGGCACTATGGAAACGTTCATCTGCTTATTAACAATGCCGGTGTTATGGGCCCCATGGCACCACTCTGGTCACAGACCCCAGATGACTGGCAACGAATTTTTGGGGTTAATGTGATGGGTGTTGCCAACGGCATCAGTGCGTTTGTCCCACACATGCTGGAGCAGCAGGATGCGGCGCATATCGTCAACACGGCATCTGAAGCCAGTTTTGCGGCGCGGGCGTTTGTTGGTGTCTATCACGCCAGCAAACATGCGGTACTGGCCATCTCGGAAACGCTGGCGCAGGAACTGGACTTTCTTCAGGCCAACATCAGGGTATCGGTACTGTGTCCTGGTGCCGTCAATACCCGCGTGATGCAGGGCGTGGCTGGCCGGTCCACACCTGGCGCCGCAGGGAATGAAGATACCGGAGGTCGTGAGGCTCATGAGCGTCCTGCAGGTAAGGAGAGCCAGGAAGGTAGCCGTCTGGAACGTATCTATCATCGTAGCCTTGAGCGCGGCAAAACACCTGATGAAGTAGCCGCCACGGTGGTCGATGGGATAAAAGCCAATCGCTTTTACCTGTTACCACATCCGGAAGTTGCAGTACTGGCGCAGCAACGGGCTGATGCCGTCACTAACGATGTTTATCCGACGCTCGACCCTGGCCTGGCAAGACTCCTGCGGATAGATGGGGAGTCTTCATCCTGAATGTGTTTTTGTTTTTCGAGCTGAGGTAGTCTATCTTCAGTAGGCTGTTCGACAAAGAGGGTTGTATGGCTGGTGTAGATGTAATTGCGAGACAGGCATGGTTTGATCCTGCCACGGGCGAACTCGATCGGCGGATCTTTTCTGATCCGGATGTTTACCGAATGGAGTTGACGCGTATCTTTGCGCGAGCCTGGAACTTCATGTGCCACGAATCCCAAATTCCGGAACCAGGCAGTTTTTTCCTGAATCGGATCGGCGAGGATCATGTAATAGCAGTACGGGATCGAAACGGTGAGGTGCAGGTACTGCTAAATTCCTGTTCGCACCGGGGCAATACGGTGTGCCGGGCAGAACAGGGAAAGACCCGATCCTTTTTTTGTTCTTACCATGGTTGGAACTTTGATCTCGACGGGCGCCTGGTCGCGATTCCAGGGGAGCACGACTTTTATCGCGACGATATCGACAAGTCGAAGCTCGGCTTGCAAAAAGCTGCACAGGTGGCCAGCTACAAGGGGTTCGTCTTCGCTACCCTGGATGCCGATGCGCCTCCACTCGAGGATTTCCTTGGTTGGGTTGGCCGACTCGGCATTGATTCAATTGCAGCCCGTGGTGATATTGAGGTCGTGGACGGCATCCAGAAGAATCGCGTCAAGTGTAACTGGAAGATTGCGGTTGATAACCTGTTCGACTGGTACCACCCGAAAGTCAGCCACGGTTCTGCGATTCGGACGGGCATCACTTCAGTTGAGGACATGTACCCCCATAACCAGATGGTGATCCTGGGCGAGTATGGCCATGCCATTGGTGGGCCTGGCGTCAGTGAAGAGAAACAGCAGGAATTGATCGAACGTTTCCATGGCCAGGATGCCACTGAATCGACGGATCGACGCCAGTACCACAACATCTGGAAAACCAGTGAGTCAGCCCGAGTCACGCTGGGGCCTGTTGGTTCACGCTCTCGCGGCCATCCCAGTGTCTTTCCCAATCTGTGGGTGACGCTCGGGGGAACCCAGGCCTGCCTGCGCATTCCCTGTGGACCGCTGGAAACAGAACTCTGGTGGTTCACCTTTGCAGAGAAGTCCATGTCGCCCCAGGCGAGACGTGACCTGATCCAGACCGCTACGCATGTCTTTGGTCCAGCTGGGCTACTTGAACAGGACGATGGTGAAAACTGGAGCCACAGCACCCGTGGCTCCATGGGTACCATCACTGGGCAGCGCCGGATAAATCTCAGCATGGGCAAGGGATTCGACAAGGTAAAGATTGATCCATCCGGCCAGAGCAGCATCGAAACCGTCATCAATGAACATGGTCAGCGCTGGACGTACCAGGCATGGCAGGAATGGATGAAAGCCGATAGCTGGGCCGCGCTTATCAGCAATCACAGCCCGGCCCCGACGGGAGCGGTGTAATGGATGAGCTCGCCGAACTCAGCCTGCAGGCACGCGTGCAGCTTCAGTTTGAGGTAGAACAGTTCCTTTTCTTTGAGGCCAGCCTGCTGGATGAACGCCGCTATGAAGAATGGCTCAATCTACTGACGGAAGATATCCATTACTGGATGCCGATTCGTCGCACAACATTGGCGCGGGATATGGAAAACGAGTTTACCGCCCCGGGCGCAATGGCCTTTTTTGATGACGGCAAGAATTTTCTCAGCATGCGCGTAAAGAAAATGTCTGCAGGTAACGCCTGGTCAGAAGATCCACCCTCCAGAACGCGTCATTTTGTTACCAACGTGCGGATGACCGGCTTGGTGGGCAGTGAAGTAACGGTTGCCCTCAACTTTCATCTGTATCGCACGCGGCTGGACAGCGATGAAGACAGTTGGATCGGGCGGCGCGAGGATGTACTGCGGCGTGTAGACGGCAAATTTCAGCTCGCGCGGCGCCATATATTCCTGGAGCAGACGGTCATCACAGCGCAGAACATGAGTAGTATTTTTTGACGAGGCAATGTGTGTGAGACGCAAACATGAACGTTAAGTCCCTTGGTTATATCGGTATTGCTTCCAACAGGCTGGCAGAGTGGCGGGCTTACTGCACCGGGTTTCTGGGGTTGATGGACGTCAGCCGGGAGGCAGACGACCTGCGGTTTCGCATGGATGATCTCGGCTGGAGAATCAAAGTCAGGGCAGGTGAAAAGGAAGATCTGGTGTTTGTCGGATTTGATGCCCGCAATCAGGAAACGCTGGATGCCGTTTGCCTCCAGTTGGCGGAACTCGGCTTTGAGACTCGCCTTGATGAAGCGCTGGCACTGGAGCGCCAGGTCAGTGTGCTTTACACGACCCAGGACCCGGACGGACTGCAGGTAGAGCTTTATGTTGGTGCGACTGAAACTGCTGAAAAAGACTTTGTGTCACCGCGGGGAGTGTCTGGATTCCTCACTGGTGACCAGGGGCTTGGGCACGCCGTGCTTTTTGCGACCGACACGGAGCAGAAACTCAGGTTCTATGTAAACGGTCTGGGTTTTCGTCTCTCGGACACGATCCTGATTGGTGGGCAGGTCACGGCAACTTTCCTGCACTGTAATCCGAGGCACCATACGGTAGCAATTGTACAGGCGCCGGTTCGCAAACATCTGAATCACTTTATGTTGCAGGTGAACTCGCTGAATGACGTGGGCTATGCACTTGACCGCGCACAGGATCAGGGGATCAAAATCACGTCGGGACTGGGCTGTCACACTAACGATCGCATGGTGTCGTTCTATTCGCGCACACCTTCCGGTTTTGAAGTTGAATACGGTTTTGGGGCTCGCGTGGTTGATGATGACTGGTCGGTTGCTCACCATAATGCGCCAAGCATCTGGGGGCACAGATCGCTGTCTTCCTAGCTGGCTTGGGTGTCTGTCTGATGGCAGGAATGCTGGCTTTTCCCCGATGCTCATCCCCATCTTGCAACTACTTTTTGTATGGGTGACAAACCATGACAGCTCTGCAAACGACAATTGGCTGGAACGATCGGCCAAAAGATGATCCGACAGTTGTCGCGCTACGCGAACATCTCCTTGCCAACAATGGTATCAAGGGGCTGGAGATTCTCGCGCCGGATGAGGTTGAGCAGGCGGTAAGACTGTTTCGGCGAGATGGTTTTGTGGTGGTAGGTGACGTCCTGAACAGTGAGCAGATCGATTTTCTGGCCGCGGGTTGCAACGAGGTTATCGGTGAGATCCTGGCGCTGGATGAGGCAAGCAAGGGTAATCGCGGTTCACATCGCTATTCGTTTGGCGGTTCGAGCCTGACGCGGAGCCAGTTGCACCGTCCTGCCTGGCAAATGCTGCTCGACAATCCCGCTGTTGATGCAATGGTTACCGCGATTTTTGGTTCAGATGACTACATTCTGCGGGCGGCGAGTGGTGACTTTTGTTTGCCTGGTGCGGTCGATTACCAGCGCCTGCATTCCGATACTCACGACTTTATTGCAAAGGACAAATCGCCTTTTAGTTCGTTTTGCGATCCTGTAGGCAAGATGAGTATCCGGGACCTGCCAACACCTTATGTTTGCGTGAATTTTCTGCCGCAGGATGTAACCAGTATCAATGGGCCCACGCGCCAGATTCCCGGGACACAAAATTCATCCGCTCGCATACCTGGCCTTAACGATGAACCCGAGTGGATGAGACTCAGCACCGTGTGTCCGGCACCCGCTGGTGCAATCATGATTCGTGATGTACGGGCCTGGCATGGTGGAACTCCCAATTTGTCAGATGCAATTCGCTCAATTCCCAATCTGGAATTTTATGCGCCCTGGTTCAGGGAGCCGATTGTGCCTGGCATCAGCTATCGGGATTTCAAAACACTGTCAGATCGAGCGCAACAGCTGGTGCGGTTCAGTGTGCTGGACTCAAGCGAAGAACTCGTTACAGGTGCAACCCTGCGGGCTCCATGACCGCTGGTGGCTGGTAACTGTAATCAAACCAAATCTGGAATCGACCATGCATTACCGACAGTTGGGGCGCTCAGCCCTCAAAGTGAGTGAACTCTGCCTTGGCACAATGAATTTTGGCCCGCGTACCCCAGAGAATGAGGCTTTCGACATTCTGCATCGAGCGGTTGATGCCGGGATTAACTTTATTGATACCGCAAATCAGTACGGTGGCAACCTGGGCGTTGGTACCACAGAACAGATTCTTGGCAACTGGTTCGCGGAAGACAAAACCCGTCGGGACAACATTGTACTTGCGACAAAAGTGCATGAGCCCATGTCGGCTGACGTTAACGACCGGGGCCTGTCAGCACGGCATATTCAGTTAGCCTGTGACGCCAGCTTGAAGCGACTGGGTGTAGAGCATATCGATTTGTACCAGATGCACCACATCGACAGATCCGCGCCAATTGAGGAGATCTGGCAAGCAATGGATCGGCTTATCAGCCAGGGCAAAGTCACCTATGTCGGTTCCAGCAACTTCCCGGGTTGGGCCATTGCCCGTGCCAATGAAAAAGCGATTGCGCGCCAGCGCCTGGGGCTTGTTGCCGAGCAGAGTCTGTAC
>CAYGNA010000121.1:0-9641 GCA_964351065.1 uncultured Pseudomonadales bacterium | reverse complement strand
ACCACCGACTCAACACGCTGGTATCCAGCATCTGTCGTTGTGTCTGGACGCGCCAGCACGCAGGAGGTGTTGAATATATTGAGCCCCTTGTTTTCCATGGCACCCATGTTGAAGCTCTCGACTGCAACAATCATGAAGATATCGAGGTCATACTCACGTCCATATACCTCTTCATCCCAGCGCATCGAGTGTTTCAGCGACGCCATGGCATGATCGAGCTTGTCGATGTTGTGCGCCTCAGTAAAGATTTGCAGAGTGACTTCTCGCCCACTCATCGTCACAAAGCTGTCTTCGATATGCTGGAGGTCACCGGCAACAAGCGCAAACAGGTAGGCCGGTTTCATAAAGGGGTCTTCCCATGTTGTCCAGTGGCGACCGTTCGCTTCTCCCTGCGCCACCTTGTTGCCGTTGGAAAGCAGCACGGGATAACTTGCCTTGGCTGCATCAATGGTTGTTCGATACACGCTCATCACGTCTGGCCGATCCAGGTACCAGGTGATATGCCTGAAGCCTTCCGCCTCACACTGCGTACAAAACATATCGCCGGACTTGTACAGGCCTTCAAGCGCGGTATTTTCCTGCGGCTTGATCGCGACGATGGTCTGCAGCACAAAACTCTCGGGGACTTCAAACAGCGTCAGCGACGCCTCATCAATGCTGTATTCGTTGGAAAGCAGTTCCCGGTTGTCCAGCATCACCCGGTGGGTATCCAGGTCTTTACCACCATCCAGCACAAGATCCCGGGTATCAGCCGCATCAGCCGCTGGATTACGCCGTATGCGCAGCGTTGTCTTGACGATGGTCTGATCCTCATTGATCTCAACGTGCAGATCAGTTTCATCAATCAAATACGGCGGGACCTTGTAGTCTTTGAGCTGGATCGCGGCGGGCTGGCCATCTTGCATGGGATCACTCCGGGAAGTTCTCAGGGGCGCCAATGATAGCAGAACCTCGCCACGTGTTATCCTTGTGCCATGCGCGGCTACCTCCGAAAAATGGGCACCCGAATCGGTGACCCGGTCGACTATGACCTCAGGCTGTTTGATCATGACAGCAACACAGAACAATCCCTGCACCTGAACCCGCTGCTCGGGCACCGCATTATCCTCCGGCATACGGGTGTCATTCGCTGCCAGCACTGCGGGCGAACGACCCGCAAGAGCTATAACCAGGGCTACTGCTTTCCCTGCTGCCGCCGCCTGGCACAATGTGACCTGTGTGTGATGAGTCCGGAACGCTGTCACTTCGATGAAGGTACCTGTCGCGAACCGGACTGGGGCGAAACGTTTTGTATGCAACCGCACATTGTCTACCTGGCCAACTCTTCCGGCGTCAAGGTTGGCATCACCAGACCCTCACAGGTTCCAACACGCTGGATTGACCAGGGCGCGGTTCAGGCTCTACCGGTGTTTACAGTGCAGACCCGTCAGCAATCAGGGTTCGTTGAAGTTGCTTTCAAACAGCACATCACGGACAAGACCAACTGGCAGCGTATGCTGAAAGCGGATGATCAGCAGATCGAACTTCTTTCCATTCGGGACAGGCTGATGACTGATATCCAGCCCGAGATCGAGGCGTTACAGGCGCGTTTTGGGCTACAGTCAATTACACCTGCCAGTGGCGTAGATCTCACGACAATCCGTTACCCGGTTATGCAGTACCCGACCCGTGTCGTGGCGTTGAACCTGGACAAAGCACCCCGCATCGATGGCGTGCTCGTGGGCATCAAGGGGCAATATCTTATTCTCGACAACGGCGTCATCAACCTGCGACGCTATACGTCTTACGAAATTGAATTTGCGGTCGGTGATAGCGAACAGCAGCCAAACGAGACCATGGCGCTGTTTTGACAGGGCCGGTGATACGCCGGGCAATTAAGCGGCTTTTTCAATCAATCCGGCGACAGCACCCATACCCAACCCGGCGAGAAATCCCCCAAGGTGTGCACCGTTGGCGAGCGACCCGGGCAACAGAAAGTCCAGCACACCCGAGAAACCAATCGCGAGGAAAGCAACCATAAAGATGTAAATACCATTGGGAAGGCCCAATGATCGCGACGGCACCAGTCGACTCCACACCAACCCGTATCCCAGCAGGCCAAAAACAACCCCTGACATACCACCAAAGAGACTCGGCCCGGTCATAAAGTATTGCGTAAAGTTTGAACAGAGCGAGGTCACCAGGATTAGTAACAGCAGCGTCATGGCGCCGTTGATAATCTCGATTCTCCGCCCGATCTCCCAGACCCAGAGCAGGTTGAAGACAATATGCATCAGACCAAAATGCAACAGCATGGGTGACAGCAGGCGCCAGTACTCGCCGTTGGCAAACAACTCGTCCAGGCCAGCAAACTTCAGGTAATCACCGTCGAGTTCAAAGCCAACAAACGTCATCTGGGTCAACAGCCACGTGACTTCACCATCATCTATCCCGAATGTCGCGGGAAAAAATGCCATGTTTAACAGGATAACCAACGCCGTCAGCGGGGCGCGCCAGAGTTGCTGCAGTATCGGCACGCCCTTAATTCGGGTGGACGCACCGCCTTCTCTCGCCTCAAGGCGAACCTGGCCGTGTTCGATCCGATCAAAGAGTTCCCGCACCTGTGTTGCCTGCGCTTCCGTCGCAACCCGGATCACCTGCTGGTCACCATCCTCGGCAATACGATGCTGCACTCCCGACTGAATGAGGTAACGGGAAAACAGTGCAAGATCAATGTCCCGACTAACTTCCAGGGCAATAATCTTCATGACGAAGTAACAGTCAGTTTGAGTGGGAATCTGGTCAAAAAATACTCTTATGCCATCTGGCAGACATGCGGGGATGCGGTAAACTAAAGGTCGATGTTAACAGCCAACGCAGGCAATTGTTATGGAAAACGCCGATCGTGAGGTACTTTCCCAGCTCACCGAGTGGATGCAAGCCGGCGAACGATGTTGGCTATGTACTGTTGTCAAAACCTGGGGCTCGTCTCCTCGTCCCGTTGGCTCACTGCTCTGCTGTAACAGCCGGGGCCAGATTGCCGGGTCACTGTCAGGCGGCTGTATTGAAGATGACCTGCTGGAAAAACTGCAGGCTGGCGAGCTGGCTATCGACAAACCCAGACTTCACATCTACGGCGCCTCAGCCGAGGACGCCGACCGATTCAATCTACCCTGTGGGGGCCAGCTTCATATTGTCATCGAGCCGTTTATCGACAAGACGTACCTCGGGTCATTCCAGCACATTGTAGAGCGCCTGACCTCACGGCAGTGTGTCGAACGCAGGGTTGATATTTCGACCGGTGAGATGACCGTCGAGGATCGGGATCGCTACCAGAACCTGGTTTTTCACGGGGATTTTGTCAATGACGGCACTACCAGCGAGAACGGTGAGCGGCGTCTGGTGCAAACCTATGGACCCAGGTTTCAGCTATTCCTGATCGGTGCCAGCCAGGTCTCCATGTATCTGGCGGAACTCGCGCAAAAACTGGATTACCACGTTGTCGTCTGTGATCCACGTGAAAACATGATTGATGACTGGAAGGTTGAAGGTGTGCAGTTGGTGAACGACATGCCAGATGATGCGGTGCGCAGAATGGCTGATAACTTTACCGCCGTGATTGCGCTAACCCACGATCCTCGCATAGACGACATGGGCCTGATGGAAGCGCTGACCACGGACGCCTGGTTTATTGGCGCCATGGGTTCAACACGCACCTCTGCCAAACGCCGCGAGCGTTTGTTGCTGCTCGACCTGACAGAGGCACAGATTGCCCGCCTGCACGCCCCGGTAGGCTTGCCTATCGGATCCAAGACACCTGCTGAGATTGCCGTCTCTATCCTCGCGCAGCTCATTGCGCTGCGTTCTGAATCCAACCCGGAGAAGATGGCGGCCGACTATCGCACCATGGCGGTCGGTTAAACCAGCAGCAGAAACTGAGACAGTAACATGAGCGGTATAGGCGGTATTGTCCTGGCAGCAGGCAGCAGTCGACGTTTTGGAGATGACAAACGCAAGCAGAAACTCGCCACCGGCAAGTCGGTCACTGAGCAGTCAATCCTGAACGCGGCGGCAGCACTCGAGCAGGTGATGGTGGTACTCAGGTTTGGTGACCAGGCCTATCTCGAGGAACTCAGCCACACCATCAACCTGCCCAACGTCACCTATTTCCGGGCACCCGACTCCGCCCGCGGCATGGCGCACAGCCTGAGCAACGCAGTTCATCAGGTGTCAGACTGGGATGGCGCTGTTGTACTGCTGGCAGACATGCCTTTCCTTTTGCCAGATACCATCCGCCAGCTGGTCAAAACCTGGGAAAAACACCGCCAGAACGAGCCTATCGTTATGCCCGAAATTGACGGCAAGATCGGCCATCCTGTGCTTTTTCCACAGATCTACTTTGCCGAGATCGAACGACTTGAGGGGGATCGCGGCGCGCGGCCGGTTATAGAAGACCACGAACAGAAGGTCATCACGGTCGTGGTGGAAGATCGCGGGATATTGCAGGATATTGACCGGCCGGAGGATATCGACAGCCAGTCCTGACCCACACCCTGACCCACACCCTGACCGCTGCTACTCGCCGACGCGGCTCGCCCAGTCCAACTTGGAGCGGCAAACGCTATAGAAACTGTGGCCAGGTGGGTGTATCAGGCGCAGGCGATGTTTCATTTTCCGCACGGAGAGCGACTGCCCGGGTTCAATCTCAAACTCGAGGTGTGAGTCAAAACTCACTCTGGCGTTGGTGCCAACCTGGGAGCCTACCTCTATCCTGATTTCTGAATCACCCGGCACAACCAGCGGGCGGCTGTTCAGGGTATGCGGAAACATGGGTACCAGCACAATGGCGTTAAGACTCGGGTGCATGATAGGCCCACCCGCCGACAGGGAGTAAGCCGTCGAACCCGTTGGAGACGCAATAATTAGCCCATCCGAGTACTGGTTGTAGACAAACTTGTCGTCTATGTAGAGATCGAATTCGATCATGTGGGGCATTTCTGCCGAGTGCAGCAGCACCTCGTTCAGTGCACAGGGCACTTCTTTCATGCCTTTGACAGACACCTCACCTTCCAGCAGGAAGTGTTCCTCGACCTTGAACTCGCCCGACAGCACAGCGCCCAGGCTGATTTCGATTTCATCCGGGGAAATGTCGGCCAGAAAACCCAGGCGACCGCGATTGACGCCGACAATCGGCACACCATAAGGCGCAAATATTCGTGCAGTGCCCAGCATGTTGCCATCACCACCCACGGCAATGATCAGGTCACACTCCACGCCCATCTCACGATGGCTGGACTTGCGCCCGTGCTCTTCGTCAAGCATCTCAAACGCAGTGGGTGCAAGCAGCACCTCGACACTACGGGCACGCAGAAAGTTGCTCACACGCTGCAGTGATTCGCGCACCATATCGCTACCCGTGCGCGCCACCAGTCCTACTGTCTCAAACTTGCCCATAATGGCTGCCCGTCAATCGAACCGGCATTAAATGCCAAGACATATCCCTTTTCAATTGCCGTTACTGATTAATTTCCCGTTCAATCTATATCAATTATTCGCGTCCAGAATGACTAAAGAGTTGAAATCCAGACGAAAAATGCGGAAATTGAGCCCTCGCCTGCGCCGGGACGACTGGTGCAGAGGGAAATGGAGACAGATATGAACGCATCAATCAACGCGCGGTACGCTGCAGAAATCGCCGAACAGGACAACAATGCCGAAATTGCGTCCGCCGGCTCGCTCTGGCAGGCCATTCGCACTGAGGTAAAAGCCAGGGCAGAATTCGAGCCTATCATGGCAACCTTCTTCCAGGCGACCGTGCTGAACCACGATAGCATGGAAGGGTCCTTGAGTTTCCTGTTGGCCAGTAAACTCGACAGCACAGTCGTATCCAGTATGGCCATCCGGGAAATAATCCAGGAAGCGGTCGCCGCAGAGCCTTCTATCCTGCGCGCGGCACAAATTGACATCAAGGCAACCCGCGAGCGGGATCCAGCCTGCAATTCATACTCGACGCCCTATTTGTTCTTTAAAGGTTTTCACGCACTCCAGATTCACCGTGTTGCCCACTGGCTCTGGGGCCAACAGCGTCACAGTCTGGCGTTTTTCCTGCAGAACCAGCTATCAACCATGTTTGCCGTTGATATCCACCCTGCCGCGCGCATCGGCTGCGGCATCATGTTCGACCACGCCACCGGTCTGGTCATTGGCGAAACCGCTGTCGTGGAGGATGACGTCTCTATTCTCCACGGCGTTACGCTTGGCGGCACCGGCAAGGAGCAGGGCGACCGGCATCCAAAGATTCGCAAGGGTGTGCTGATCGGCGCCAATGCCTCGATTATTGGCAATATTGAGGTTGGCGAGGGTGCAAAGGTTGGTGCTGGCAGCGTCGTCATGAAAGATGTGCCGCCTCATGTCACCGTTGCCGGCGTACCCGCCCGCATTGTCGGTAAACCGCACTGCGCCAACCCGGCTGAAGACATGGACCAGGATTTCTGACAAGCCGTCATCAACACCGTGCGGGGTTGCGCTAACATACCTGCCACATTGTTGTTTTCGGACCAGGATTGACCCGTTACTTTCTATTGATTGCTGCGATCACACTGTCTGGCTGTGGCGGTGGGGACGGCGGTGGCGACACCAGCACCCCAGCCACACCAGCCACACGGCTGGTCAACGACAGTGTGATCGTGAATGCGGGTGAGTCAGCGACGGTGGCCGTGCTGGCCAATGATACAAATCCCACGCTCCCAATCAGTATTGCCACGCCGCCTTCGAGTGGCGGGGCAAGCATCAACGGCAATGAGATCAGCTACAGCCCGACGACTGGCTTCACGGGTATCGACAGCCTGACCTACCGCGATGCCCAGGATAACACTGCACTGCTGTCGATCACGGTGAACGCAAGCCCGAATGCGATCGCAGACAGTTTTGAGGTCATCGAAAATACACCGACCACGCTTGATATCCTGGCCAATGACACGGATTCCGATGGCACACTATCGTTAAGCGCAACCAAACTTGAAATCAGCGGTACTCCTGCGGGTAATCTGGCCCTTGAAAACAATTTACTCCGCTACACACCGCCAACGCCCTTTCTCGGCTCAGACTCGTTTACTTACCGTGTTCTGGACGCCAACGGTGCCACCAGCAACCCGGTGGTAGTACTGATCAATGTTATTCCCATCACACAGACCGCACTACGGATCGTTGACCTGCCCCTGCCTACCACTGGCTATACCCAGACAGGCAGTATGCTCGTCTCGCCCGTGCAAACAGTGCGGATCAACCCTAATGCTGTGTCGTTTCTGCTATCACTACAGGGCACAGTAGTGGGCCCTGGCCCAGCGAAACTCACGCTTGTGGATGTGGCAATACCGAATGGCGCCACACCTCATCCAGACTCACGCTTTTACCTCAACTGTGATGCGCTGCTCTGTACACTTTACCAGCCAAAGTCAGCTGACGAGACGCCGCTTGCAGGTGGCTGGCAGTACCGCATTGCGGCAAATGCAACCACACTGAGCGCGATTGACCTGGCCCAGGCTACCTTGCAGTTGGCGGAGCGCACAGGCCCATCACCTAAAGCGCCAAATGACACCAGCATCACCATCCAGCCATTTGTGACGAGTCATGTCATCAATGACGTGCGCCTGGCAGACGTACTCGCAGAACTTCGCCAATTGGCAGAACACAATGGGTTCCAACTGGATATGGCAGAACCCAGGCGACTGGACGAACCCCGTTTTGTCGAGGTCTCGGCTGACTTTGCCGATGTTGATACCCGTGATTTGGTCATGCAAGGTGATCCAGGCGCCGTCAATATATTTTTTGTCGAGTCATTTGCAGGAATTAACAACGCCGGCAGAATCGCCATCGCGCCCGGTATACCCGGTGCATTGGGCGACGTGAATAATTTGAATGGTGTCCTGATCAACGGCACGCTGAACCTCAATGTACCGTCGATATATGCCAGGACAACAGCAGAGTTTGCGTTCCATGAAATGGGCCACCTGCTTGGCCTGTTCCATACCACCGAACGTTTTTTTGGTGATACAGATATCATCGAAGACACGCCGGCTTGCACCCCATCGGAAGATGCAAACGCCAACGGCGAAGCAAACACCGGGGAGTGTCCCGACGGGCTGAATATTATGTTCTGGACAAACGACCTGGACCGGCAAAAAGAGGTCATGTCGCCGCTTCAGCGACAAATTTTGTATCGTGCACCCATCGCACGCATGGCCGCAGAGTGATCTTCCGACGACTCAATTGAAGTACTTGTGGACTTGAAGGCCTCCAAGCGTTCACAATCGCTTGACTCAGGAAATTGAGTCGTTACAATTCGCTCTCTTTAAAACATGGGTGTTTAGCTCAGTTGGGAGAGCGACGGCCTTACAAGCCGTAGGTCGCAGGTTCGACCCCTGCAACACCCACCATACGGAGCGGTAGTTCAGTTGGTTAGAATACCGGCCTGTCACGCCGGGGGTCGCGGGTTCGAGTCCCGTCCGCTCCGCCAACTTCGAAGATTCTTGCATTGCCAGAATCTCTTCGAGGCTGGCAATGACACCAGCCAAAAAACATCCCGCGAGCGCGCAACTCACAGCCCACCGTCCACAGCCCACAATCCACAATCCACAGCCCACAATCCATAGCCCACAAAAAAGCCAACGTCGTCACCGAACGCGTCTGAGGTTTCAGTTGCAGAAACGGGTCAGTTAGAAAAACGGGTCAGAAAAAGTTGTACGCCAGGCACACGGTAACAATACCGATCAGCACCGTTAGCGGCCCCCCTACCTTCACAAAATCAGCAAACTGATAACCACCAGGCCCATACACCATCAGGTTGGTCTGATAGCCAATAGGCGTCGCGAAACTTGCCGAAGCAGCGACCATCAACGTGACTACCAGCGCATCCGGACTGACACCGCTTGATGTTGCCAGGGACAGCACCACAGGAAACATCAGGGTTGCCGCGGCAATATTGGAGATGACCGCGGTCAATAGCGCAGTCAGGCAAAACACCACCGTCAGGATCATCAGTGGATGCCGCCCAATACCTTCAAACACGAAACTCGCGACTTGCTCGGCAGCGCCGGAGATTACCAGTGCATTGCCCAGCCCAATAGAGGCACCAATGACAATCAGCACCTGCCAACTCACCTCCCGGCGTGCGTTGCTGGACGACGTGCACCGCGTCAGCATCAGCAACCCGGCGGCCACCATGCCGGCAACCAGCAGGGTCGTTACGCCCATCACCGTCACCAGGATCATGCCAACAAAAATCGCCAGTGCCAGCGGTCGTTTTTCCGTGCGATAGGCCTCGGAGTTGGCGACTCCACTAACGAGCATAAAGTCTTTGTTATTGCGATACTGGCGCGTGAAATCTGCATGCGCCTCAAGCAACAACATGTCACCTGCCTGCAGCACAATGTCACCAATTTTTGAGCGCAGGTGCTCACCATTGCGGGACACCGAGATGATTGCCGCATTGTAAACATTGCGAAAGTTGCCACTTCTGATGCTCCTGCCCACCAGCGGACAGGCCTCAGCGACGACCACTTCTACCAGTGAATGACTGCCACGTTTGGGATCGAGTCTGGAGCCGTGATCAGAAGCAATGCGCAGGCCATCGAAACGGCGCAGAGAGGCAGCTGAATCGCCCA
>CAYGNA010000120.1:0-9696 GCA_964351065.1 uncultured Pseudomonadales bacterium | reverse complement strand
GTCCGGATGTGCCAGTTGTGCTTTGGCGAGTTCAGTGTTGCCAATCACGATGCTGAGGATGTTGTTAAAATCGTGGGCAATACCACCAGCCAGTGTGCCGATGGCCTCCATCTTCTGGGATTGTTGCAGCTTT
Source organism: uncultured Pseudomonadales bacterium (assembly GCA_964351065.1). Lineage (GTDB taxonomy): Bacteria > Pseudomonadota > Gammaproteobacteria > Pseudomonadales > Azotimanducaceae > JANQJA01. The sequence goes on along the minus strand of CAYGNA010000120.1, from coordinate 9,563 downwards.
AATTCCAACTCGCGATTTTCTGCTGCAATCTTGTCATGCGATGCACGGAGCGCATTCGTATTCAATGCGTTATTGATGCGAATGAGAAGTTCATGGGGATCAAATGGTTTTCGGACGTAGTCTGACGCACCGCGTCTGAGTGCCTCTATGGCGGTGTCCAACTGGGTGTCACCGGTCATCATGATAAACACGGTATCTACCGCTTCGCGTTCCAGCGAGTCAAGCAGTTCAAAGCCGCTCATGCCCGGCATGTTGATGTCGAGTAGGGCAAGGTCGTAGCTGGATTGGGAGAGGTGAGCAACAGCCGCAGCGGCGTCGTTAAGCGTGTTCACCGTGTGGCCAGCGCTACGTAACAGATCCGCAGTGCTGTTTGCTAATCTGATATCGTCGTCGACCACCAGAATACGTTTGTACTGGTTTGCCAAGCTCGCTGTCCTGTCGGTTTTTTGCCAATCCATTGGAAACCGTTACGTTACCATACTGCTTGTATGGGGGTCAGGTCTTGTATCTCCTTGTGACTACATTATGACTACAGCTCGCTGATTCTTGTTCTTGCGCTTGTAGTGTCACTTCGATGTCATTTTCAGGATATTTTGTCGCCCGTCAACCAGATTCTTTCGGGCGAACGCCACTTGCAGCTGTTGTGCTGATTCGTTTCCTGCCGAGCTATTGACGAGCATAAGGTTGATGCCGCACTCTTTTTGGCAGAAAGAGTTGGTGACACGAGTTGACTGATGGGCGGTTAGCTGTCGTTCGGTGAGGTCAGGCACTGCCGGCATATTGTGAATCAGGGTGGTCCAAAGTATTGGAGATGAACAAGGTAAAGTACCTTCGAATGGCTGCCATACCCGGGTTGTTGGGTGCCTGTGCATACCTTGCAGTGGTTGTGCTGCTCTACTTTCAGCAGGACTTTTTGGTGTTTCGGCCCCGGCCTGAATCAAGCCAAGCGTTAGCCTGGGCGGATAACAGAATCGAGTTTGAACGAGAGGACATTGTACTGCGAGGTTGGTACATTCGTGCGAACCGGCCGGAGGCACCCACCATTGTTTACTATGGAGGTAATGGGGAAGAGTTGTCATCCAGGATTGATGCCCTGCGTGCGCTGGGTGACTTTCACCTACTTCTCGTCAACTACCGCGGCTACGGCTCGAGCGAGGGTAGACCTGCAGAAGCAGCGCTGAAGGCAGATGCGGCGTTCATCCTGCGTTCCATGCAACGCAATGATCAACTGGCTTTGCAGCGTACAATCATTGTAGGGCGTTCTCTCGGCAGTGGCATCGCGACCTACATTGCGGATGAGTTTGATGTATCTGCGCTTGTGCTGGTGTCACCCTACGACAGCATCGCGGACATAGCCGCAGGAATATACCCCTGGTTACCGGTGAAATGGCTCCTTCGACACCCTTTTAATTCGGTGGCACATGCAGGCAATATTCTGGAGCCGACACTGGTGATCAAGGCGCAGTTCGACAGTATTGTGCCGCACCATCACACTGATCGCCTGACGAATGCGTTCCAGCGCAAAATAGAAATTGTGGAGATTCCTGACACGACCCACAACCGGATATTTACTGCCGCTTTTTATCAGGCCGTCATACCATTTTTGTCGCGGAAAGCTTTCTAGCTGATCTCCGGCGGGTGGCTGGTGGGCTTCAGGTTGCGTGGCGCAACCCGTGCAATTGCAGCGCCCAGATCGCTCATGGAAAAAGGTTTAGGCACAATCTCGGGTGCGAAGTCACCAATGTTGCGGTCTTTTAGCGCATCTTTGGGATAGCCTTTGATCAGGAGTACTGCAACCGCCGGGACATTTTCATGAACCCAGTCGGATAGTTCGACACCGTTGATACCCTTGCCCAGCATAATGTCAGAGATCATCAGGTCAGGCGGTTGGTGAGCAATGAACTCAATGGCAGCTTCACCACTTTCGGCGATTGTGGCGGTGTGACCCATGATTTCCATCATGCGCAGCAAGACGCGCTGGACTTCCGGTTCGTCCTCAACGATCAGGATGTTAAGGGCGCTCACTGTCGATTGGTCGCTGGCGTCTGGTAATGCCATGTTATCCGCTGCGCTGCTTGCTCTCGGCAGCCAGAATGTGACCGTGGTACCGCGGCCTACATTGCTGTTGAAACGGAGACTGCCGCCAGACTGGGTGACAAACCCGTAAACCATACTCAGCCCAAGGCCTGTGCCCTCGCCGCTTGGTTTGGTTGTGAAGAACGGTTCGATAATTCTGTCCAGCATCTCTGTGGGGATGCCCGCGCCATCATCGGTGACAGAAACCTCCACGTATTCGCCGGCGGCGAGTTCAAGTGGCATTCTGCCAACCTCGTTCTCTTGCCTCTCTATGACTATAGTGTTTTTTGCTGAAATGCTGAGCGTGCCACTGCCGGTGATTGCATCGCGCGCGTTCAAGGCAAGGTTTAGAATAGCGCTTTCCAATTGGCTTGCGTCTGCCTGGCACGACCATAGCTGCGTGTCCTGGGAGAACTTCAGTTCTATCCTGGCGCCCAGGGTTCGGCGCAGCATGTCTTCCATGCCCCGCAGCATGGTGCCAAGCTCGAGGGCTTTCGGATTAAGCGGCTGCCGGCGAGCAAATGACAGTAGTTGTGCAGTCAGATCCGCCGCCTTTTTGACGGCCAACTCAGCGGCGCGGATCTTTTCACTTTCCTCACCATCCTGGAAGTCAAGCTTCAGCATTTCAAGATTGCCAACGATGACGGTGAGCAGGTTGTTGAAGTCGTGAGCGACGCCGCTTGTTAACTGACCAAGAGCTTCCATTTTCTGGGCGTGGTGCAATGCGCGATCTGTCTGGCGCAAGTCTCGTTTTGCCCGTTCTTCGTTGGTCGTGTCGGTACCTGAACCCAGATAGCCCATGAACTTGCCAGTCTCGTCGAACATGGGGTCGCCGCGCACCAATACATAACGAAACTCTCCTTCCGGCGTCGTTATCTTCATACGGAAATCCCGAAACGACTGATGCTCCAGTAGCAGTGCGAGGCTTTCCTCAATCTCACTACCGGCATTGGCACGCATTAGTTCAAGCACGTTCGCATTCAGTACGATGTTGCCGAGTGCGCCGAAGGTCTTGAGAAAGTTTGGCGACAGGTAAGTTATGCGATAGGTCGTGTCGAGTTCAAACAGCCAGTCGGATGCCAACTCAGCGTAGGTGCGAAATTTCTGTTCGCTGGTCAGCAATTGTTTTTGTGCATCCAGTAGTCGCTCCTGCTCCAGGCGAAGTTTGGCTGTCTCTTCCTGGGCTCTGACATCGGCGCGTGACCGAATCCATTCGTAACCAGCAGAAAACAGGACCAGGGCGAGATAGGTCGTGACAAAATCCAGTAGAGCGCCATCGAGGGTCGTGAGGCCAAACGCCTGGGGATATAGCGTTATGCTGCCAAGCACAAGGAAGGCCAGCATGGACCAGATCAGGCCTTCAGCAAGACCAAAAATAAAGAGCGAAATGATGGGAATTAGAAAGGGTAGGAACAGTGTAAACTGCCCCCGGTCCAGAAGAATTTGAACGAGCATCATTAGCGTTACATACGCCAGCAGTGCGCGAGGAATCCAGTTTGCGTAACGCGATGTGTGCGTTAGCCAAAAAGCGATCCCCATCATCATGCCGGCTATCACCAACAGCATGACCATCATGGGTTCCTCCATGAACCATTCGATGGCTGCAAAAAGGAACATTGCCGGGGTCGAGAGCAGGGTGCTGAGTGCTACAAAGATCCGCTGCCGCCGCTCGTCACCAGTCAGAGTCTCGTCTTCCAGGAACGGCAACCAGGTTTGCAGCGCGAGTAAAGGCTTGGGCATTCGGTTTTCTGCCAAGGAGCGTTTTGATTCTAGTTTACGCAGTACCGTTCGTCGGGGTCTAGCTATCAATTGTTTCTTCTCTGGTATGTTTAATACGTGAAAGAGGAGGTTGTAACAACATTGGAGTGTTGGCTGTGCCGTATTGCGTCAAAAAACTGGAAGTTTATCCGCTGATTTATAAACGCGCTTGGGGCATGTACGACGATGCACAAAGCATCGCCTCAATCGAAGAGTTGTATCAACTTCCTGCCTATGCAACCAGCGACGAACTTCATGACCTCACGGCTGTAACAGACTATCAGGTAACTTATCGGCAACTTGCCGCGCTTGCTGAAGACACCGTTGAGAAAGATCAGGCAAACAAAAATCCGTTCAAGCGGGTTGCCTATGTGGTTGCCAGTGATGTCGGTTTTGGTTCGGGCAGGGTTTACCAGGCGATTAGTGAAGGCTCCAGTGAAGACTTCCGTGTTTTCAGATCGCTCGAAACAGCGATGGAATGGCTGGGCGTGCCGCTATCAGCGCTTGATGAAATCGAGCATCAATCAGCAAACCGTTAGCGCGCCAGAAGCGCCCATGGTAGGTCAGAACTTGTTACTTCAGTGATTTGAGTTTGTCTTTGCCAGCCCAGTAGGAGTGCGTCCCAACACAAATACGCTGGGGCAGGGCAATAGTTGCAATTGGTCCTGCTGTGATGTCGTCGGCTCTAAATACCAGGCAACTGGATGAGTCCTGATTCATGTCGGTAACGTACGAGAGCACGTACCCATCATCTTCTGCGGTGCTCCCCGTCGCGGGTGCCATTGGGCTTTCACTGGCGTAAACGCCTTCCGGGAACTGCCAGGACTGCCGCTGGCCGGTTTCAACATCCAGTCTCACAATGCCATCAAACAGGAACCAGCCGGGTTTGGCGGTCATCGCCCAGCTATATCTATAGGGTCGACCGGCATAGGCGGGATTAATCATCCCGAACTCGCTGATTTGTTCTTCAATTGGCCCCTCGCGGACTTCACCGGTGCGCAGGTTGAACCGCCACCGGTAGGCGTGTGCCCCGACACCGTTAATGTCGAGGGCAACAAATGGCTTCATGTTTTCAGGTAGCGGCGTCTTGCTGCCCAGTTTTGGGTTTTGGGCGTAGCCATCGAGTATAACCTCGTCGCCTTCCTCATAGGCATTGATCCAGTGCAGGACATAGGTTGGTCTGGCCTCAAACCAGCGAATGTCATCGGTGTTGCCTCGCCGTGGCACTATGGCAAAACGACTGGGTAGCTTAGGAAAATAGCGGACCGCGTGAGCCCCGTTGCTCAGTGCGTCTGGATCCCAGAACAGCGGCAGATCATTCAGGATCGCATAGTGCTCGGTGAATGCCATGTCATGAGGGAGTCTTGGCCCGGGCAGGGGAATTGGGATGTAGTTAACCAGTTCACCAGCACCATCGATAACCCCGTAATGCATGTAGGGTGCTACTTTTGAGTAATTGAAAAAGAGGAGTTCATCAGTTACCTCATCAACTTTGGTATGAGCCGATACGCCCCAGCCTGGTGTTATCTGCCTGGTCCACGACGCTTTGCCGCGCTCTTCAAGCGTGCGAGGGTCGAGTTCATAGATATCGCCGCACTGATAAAAGCTGGTTGCGGCTAACCCGCGGTGGATGACAACATCTGTGCTGGAACTGTCCTTCAGGCGCGTTCTTGCACCCCAGCCATCCCTCTCTGACTTTGCAGGATTCTCGCGAAGCCCGGCCCACAGTGGCCGCTGTTCGGCAAGCTCTGCATCAAAACCATCCGTGTGAAGAAACCGGTTTCGATACTCAACACTACCACCTCCCAGGTAGAGCGAGTGTAGCATGGCGTCGCCATCAAACGGATGATATCTACCTAACGATTCGTGTAGGGGGTTCTCTGTATTCCGGATGTAGATACCTTCAAGATCTGCTGGCAGCTCTCCTGTGACATCTAGGTCAATGGCATTGTATTCCCTGAAGTTGGGTTGCCATGGGCCCGTTCGATACGGGTGTTCGTCAGTTTCGGGTAACCCGCTCACGTATTCTCGTACCAGCTCACTTTTCATCAGTTGGCCTCCATTGATGACTCCACGGTAGCAAATTTACCTGTGGAACTGAAACAGCACCAATGTGATTTTGATCCAATCAAATCGGCAGTGCGTAGGTAACCGGCTCATTCACATTAGAGGGTAATCCTTGAAATTCAAATCGATCTCAATGGCATTTGGTCTGGCACTGGTGGCGTCGCCCCTGGTTGCACAGGATCGGATGATGGAAGAAATTGTAGTAACCGCGCAAAAGCGCGAACAGACCCTGCAGGAAGTGCCTGTGGCTGTCTCTGTTGTTACCAGCGAAACGCTGGCGCAGGCACAGATTAACGATATCCTTGACCTGCAAAGCGTTGTCCCGTCCCTGCGGGTAACTCAGCTGCAAACCTCAGGAAACACCAACTTCATTATTCGTGGTTTTGGTAACGGCGCTAACAACGCTGGTATCGAGCCATCTGTTGGCGTCTTTGTTGATGGTGTGTACCGCTCCCGCTCAGCCGCGGCACTAACCGACCTGCCCAACGTAGAACGAATCGAAGTGCTGCGTGGTCCGCAAAGCACGCTGTTTGGCAAGAACGCCTCGGCGGGTGTTATCAACATTGTTACTGCTCCCGTGGACCCCGCCGCCATGGCTGGTCTGAGTGGCTCAGCGGCGATCACCGGTGGCAATTACAACCAGTTGATTGTGAAGGGTGATGTTGCAGGTGCGCTGTCGGATACTATTGGTTTTGGCCTCTCGGGTTACTCAAATACGCGTGACGGCTACTTCACCAATCTCTCCTCCGGTAACGAACTGAATGAACGCGGGCGTTGGGGTGTGCGAGGTGAGTTGTTTTTTGCCCCGACTGACGACCTGACAGTGCGTATCATTGCTGACCTGGATCAGATTGATGAGCAGTGCTGCGGCGTTGCCAACCTGGTGAATGGACCGACCGGCGCGGCTGTGCTTGCTGTGGGTGGAAATCTGGTAGGTGATAACGCCTTTGCGCGTCAGCAGTATCTGGATTTTGATCCGGTGAATGATATCAGGAATTCAGGCTTTTCAGTGCAGGCAGACTATGCGCTGACCGACAGCATCAGCCTGACATCGATTACCGGCCTGCGTGACCTTGACAGGTTTGAAAACGCTGACGTGGATTTCACCAGCGCAGCGCTGGCGTCCCAAAATACCAGTCAGACAGATATCAAGACCTTCACGCAGGAATTTCGTCTTGCAGGTCAGGCTGGTGACATTAACTGGCTTGGCGGCCTTTTCTATTTTGATGAAGAGGTACAGCAGACCACTGAATTTAACTATGGTTCTGCCTTCCGGGCTTATGGCGACATTCTTGCCGGTGGCGGCGTCACCGCAACAGAGACCGCACTCGGTCTGCCTGCGGGAACTTTTTTTGCGAATGGTCAGGGTGTGATTGAGACGGCCGGTCAGGATGACCAAACCTACTCGCTATTTGCGCAGGCCGACTGGGACATTGGCGACCGCACGGTGCTGACTCTCGGCGTTAACTACACGAACGTGGAGAAAAATGCGCGCGTGTCGCAGGTCAACACCGACAGCTTTTCACAACTCGACCTGGTGCAAGTAGGGTTTGGCGCCGCGTTCGGAGCGATTGCCGGGCTTCCCCCCACGCCAGCAAACATTGCTGCGAATCCCGTGGCAGCAGGGCAGGCGAGTGCAATCAGCACTACCGCGTGTTCCGCGACCAATCCACCGCCGGGTTGTAATCAACTGCTCGGATTAACGCCGCTGCAGTTCCTGCCGCTATACCAGGCGTTTCCCAACGCGGTTGAAAGCGGCATCAGTGATGAGGACTCAACCACATGGACAGTCCGTGTTGCTTATGATGCAACTGACAACATCAACGTGTATGCCAGTGCCGGCACCGGGTTCAAGGCAACCTCCTGGAACCTGAGTCGTGACTCTCGGCCATTTGCGGCTGATCTGGCAGCAATCCGCGCCGCGGGGTTTGCGGTGACGAATATCGTATCTGGCACGCGCTTTGCCGGACCGGAGGAGTCAACCGTCTACGAACTGGGGCTTAAGGGTAACTGGGGGCGCAACTCGGTTAACATTGCGATCTTCAGCCAGGAGATTGATGGCTTCCAGTCAAACGTTTTCACCGGCGCTGCTTTTACGCTGGCAAACGCGGGCAAGCAGAGCAGTAATGGAATTGAGGTAGAAGCAAACTGGGCGGTGACGAGTGATTTTGATCTGACGGTTGCAGGTACTTTCCTTGATCCAAAGTACGACTCGTTCCCCAACAGCGCCCTAGGGGATCTGTCAGGCCAGACGCCTGCAGGCATCCATGAGGCGAGTGTCAGCGTTGCTGGTACCTACTATTACCAATTGGGTGGCGGGTTTGGTTTTGTTCGTGCCGACTACCTTTATGAAGACGAGATCCAGGTTGTAGACAACATTCCCGCCAGCGTGGCTTCCCGTAAGGTTGGCTCGCTGAACGCGAGCGTTTCCTATACCTTCAACGACAGGTATGAAGTGATGCTGTGGGGCCGCAATCTCACCAACGACGACTACCTGCTTAGTGCCTTTCCCTCTGTTGCGCAGGCAGGCAGCGTGAGTGGTTATCCAAACCAGCCGCGGACTTATGGCGTCACCCTGCGTACGCGCTTCGAATAGTCTTTTTCGGAAAGACAATAGGGCCTGCCACGTGCAGGCCTTTTTTTTTGTAGACCTGTCTGCTTACTTGCAGTTCTCCAGCACTTGGGCCTAAACCCGCAGCAAACTTGGGTTAAATGGTTGAACGAAGAAACCGGGAAACCTGAAACGCCGGGCGGCGAAAACATTGTGGACAGCTTTAGTCGGTTGGTACGGTAGCGCGTTGAGGACCTCAAATCGGACCTCGCTCGCGGTCCCTTTGTGTGCCTGCCTGGTATTCACCCATGCGAACAACGATTTCGTGTGTATGGCCGATACCGACCCAATGCAGACATCAGGATATGACGCCAACCTGATTGGAGTGCGACTAATTGAACCCACAACCCAAAGCTGCCATACAGATCAGTCAATGTGGCACCCAAGAAAACTCCCGCGACATAGATGGGTGTAGCGACTAGCGGTGGCAGATATCAGATCTGTTTGCGCTTGGTACCCAAAGCAAAAAGACCCAGAACGAACAAGACCAGCGGTGCCGGTTCCGGGACCGTGACGGCGCTCAGGTTAAGGCTGAATCCGCCGGTTAGGCTTGCATCACCTAACGCGTCAGCGTCGAAATCAACTAGGCGGGTTTCCATTCGAACCTGGTACATACCTGGTCCGAGAATGCCGGTTGCCGACCCAGTGACTAAGCTACCTATCCCGTCAATACCAAAGTTGACCGCAGTCCCGAATTCAAGATCATCTTCCCCGAATAACGAGCCGCCCGCGAGGTTAATCAGTACCATAGAGGTATCATATCGATCGCCATCACCTATTGCATCGGTGCTGGTACCAGTCAGCGATCCACTGGCAACATAATTCACGGCACTTGTCACCGAAAAAACAACGTCCAATCTGTTGTTCATAACACGGCCTGTGGTTACTTTTGTGAGCACAGTGTCCATGTCGAAAGTTGCATCGTTTGCATTGCTGACGATGGTCGCCGTCATGCTCGACGAGCCGTAATCGTTTGCGGCAGTATCTGATACGACGCCTGGAGCCGGGAGTTTACGCCTTTGCGGGCCGGAGGCGGGGGGACAGAAATCGA
>CAYGNA010000119.1:0-9737 GCA_964351065.1 uncultured Pseudomonadales bacterium | reverse complement strand
CAGCGCCGTGCGACCAAAACAGTGACTGGCGCGACGGAAGAACTCCAGCTTCTCGGCCAGTGGGATAGTGGCCTCATCAGCCTCGGCAACCTGTTCCAGCGCGGCAGATTGTTCGTCGATATATTCGGTCACGACATCTTTGGTGCCGAACTTGGCCTTGCGGTACAGCTTGCCGGACCCCATGCCGCCCATGTTGCCGTGAATGCCCTCGTTCAGGTAATAGAGGATGCGATGCGGATCGCCGGCCTCGCGCAAACCCCTCACTTCTTCCAGGCGATTGCGGATAACCCTGTAGTCAAATCGGCTGCTTTCGTCGACCCGCTTCCAGTTGGCAACACCAGTGCGCTCGTCGTGAGCAATGGCGGCCGCTTTCCATTCGTCGTAGGTGGTAGCGCTATCCATACGAGGTTTGCTCGCCGGGGGAGTCGGTTTCATTACTGCTGCCATTGGGCACGCCTCAAAATGCTGTACTGCACAATGTAGCGCATTTGTACCTGATTGCAACAAGCGCAACAGGCACATTTGCTAACAGATTGACGTGTTATCAGTCCTGTTTGTAATAGGCCTCGACAAAGTGTTGCCGGCACATGGAGACATAACGGTCGTTGCCACCTATATCAACCTGAGCGCCATCGCGCACGACATTACCCTGCTCATCGATGCGCAGCACCATCGTGGCCTTGCGCCCGCACCCACAAATAGCCTTGATCTCCCGCAGGCTGTCTGCCCAGGCCATCAGGTATTTACTGCCTTCAAACGGCTCACCCTGGAAATCGGTGCGGATACCAAAGGTGAGTACCGGAATTTTCAGTTCATCACAGACCCGACAGAGCTGGAACACCTGGTCGCGGCTCAGGAACTGGGCCTCGTCCACCATCACACAATCGACCGGCTCGGACTGCAGATGTTCCTGGATCATCAGGAACAGGTCCGTCTCCGGCTCAAACATGTTGGCGGGTGCTTTCAGGCCAATGCGCGAGGTGATCTGCCCGGTGCCAAACCGGTTGTCCATTGCAGGCGTCAGCAGGAAGGTCTGCATGCCGCGCTCGTGGTAGTTATAGCTGGACTGCAGCAGGGTAGTGGTTTTGCCCGCGTTCATGGCGGAGTAATAGAAGTAGAGTTTTGACATCTTGTAGCTATCAATAGAAGTGGAAATTGGCCATTGCGATTATTGCTGGTTGGGCTAATTGCAAAACAGCAAAGCAGGTTCTGTGCGATCATATCGCATCATTCACGATGAAGACGGATATCCTGCAATGAATTACTTCCATCTAACCCTTTTATCTCTGGTTCTGCTGCTGGCAGGCTGCAGCGGCGGCAACAATGACGCACCGATGGCCGCCAGCGACACGTCAAAGGTCGAAACAAGCGGGGACGCTGACCGCGATAACAGCGGTGTATTGGTTACCGGCGTCGACAAAAGCGACCCGAACTGGCGCCTGACGCTTGCCATGCCCGAGATGATGGATTTCAGTGATGGCGGGGACTATTTCTGGGAGCTTGAAACCAATGTCGGCACAATGAAGTTCAGGCTGCTGCCTGAGGCGGCACCCATGCACGTGACGAGCACGGTGTACCTGACCAATATTGGCTTTTATGACGGACTGATTTTTCATCGGGTCATTCCCGGGTTTATGGCCCAGGGCGGTGATCCCACTGGCACCGGCCGGGCCGGACCTGGATACCTGTACGATGGAGAGTTCGAGGCTGGGCTTTCCCATGATAAGCCTGGATTGCTCAGTATGGCCAATGCCGGGCCTGGTACCGACGGTAGTCAGTTCTTTATTACGTTTGTGCCAACACCTCACCTGAACGGCAAACACACTATCTTTGGTGAAATTGTATCTGGTGTGGAGGTGCTGGATGAACTGGCCGCGCGGGGCAGTCGGGGTGGTCAGACCAGCGAGCGACTCGAGATTGTTAAGGCCAGCATTCTGCGCGACTGATTCGGATAGACGATCCCCGGAAATACAAAAGGCCCACAGACAGTGGTCTGTGGGCCTTTGTTAAGATTTTTTAAAGAGCGGTTCTTGTTAAAGAACAGTTCTTGTTTGAGAAAAACTTTTACTGCCGTGCGGCGAACCATTCCTGGATATCACCGCGGTATTCTTTGGCGAATCGCACCAGTGACAGACCATTGCAGGTGATGTCCTTCATTGTTGCCCGGCTAACGCCCAGTTCTTTTGCTTTGGCTTCCAGCACGTACTTGTTCTCGAGTGCTGCGAGGCAAAGCTGGCCGTAAATATCATTACCTTCAGCCTTAAACCGTTGATCTCCAACAACTTTTGATGCGTCCGCAAAAGTTGGCGCGGCAAACATCAGGGTAACAATCAATGCGCTGAGTGTTTTAAGTGTTGTTTTCATGTGGGGGTTCCTCTTATCGCTTGTCACATTAAGAGCCATCCTAGAATATTCATATTGTTAATACAATCTTTAACAAATCTTTATATTTGGTCGTTTTCTTAATTTTTGGGTTTACAGACACCTCAAGCGCTTTTGACAGTGGCCAACTGCGGCTCTAGCATGTGCCGGTGGTTTTGCATCAAAAATAGACAAACAATAGACAAACATTCGTCGCTCATCGAGCGAGGCGGCCCTAATGCGTGGCAGTAAGACATTCAAGGGTATCCTCGCGGTGCTGGTGTCGCTGGCGGTTCTTGTCGCTGTCTTGCCGCTTGCGGCCAGGTACTATGGCGCCAAGTGGCTACAGGGGCAGGGGGCCACCGGGGCCAGCATCGAATCCGTCAGCCTGAATTTCCTGTCGGGCATCATCACCGTACAAAACCTGTCTGCCGGCGATCGCGATGGGCAGACGCTGCGTTTCGATGAGCTCGTGATTGACCCGACCTGGCTCGAATTGCTCAAAGGTCATCCCGGGGTCGACAGCATTTTGCTGAAGGACGCCATCATTGATATTGAACTGTCCCCTGATGGTGCTGTTCGCGTTGGCGCGCTGACGTTTGCCAGTCAGGCTGAAAACGCTGCAGCAGAGTCCAATCAGATGCTGGACTTCAGCGTTGGGCGTATTGATCTTGAGGCTGTGACCGTTTCGTTCTCTGACACCAACATTGCCAAGACGCTGCATATTGATTCCCTGGCGCTGGGTTCGCTCAGTACAGCTGAACCCGGGCGCCAAACCAGCCTTGCCATGACAGCACGGCCCGGGGACAGCGGGTTAACCATCAAAGGCGACATAGTGCCGTTTGATGTCGTGCGCAAGGTTGACCTTGAGATTACCGCGCGCGATTTGCAACTTGCAGAACACAAAGATGTGATTCCCGCTCTGGGGCTCGAAGGTTTAACGGGTACCGTGTCGCTGACAACAACCCTGCGATTGCTGTTCGGTGCAGAGCGTCTGGAGGCTGATGTAGAGGGTACCGTGACAGCCAGCGACCTGCACGCGAAGGTTGCGGGTCTCGATACGGTGATCGAGGGGGTGAAAGTCGATGTCAGGGCCCGGTTCATTGAGCGGGCAGGGCTCGACTTCAGTGTGCAGGTTGGCCTGGAAGCAGACGGCATCAGTGCCGGTATCAGCGGCGCAACCTATCCGCTGGCGCAGATTGGTCATGTTGATATCGTCAGCGCAGACATCTCGGGCGCACGCGCGACGGTTGGATCGATTAACCTCGCCCAGCTTGTGTTTTTGCAGCAGTACCATGAGCCAGGCAATTCTGTGGACTCAATTGCCCTTGCCGGTATTGAGGTGCAATTCCCCGACGAGACTATCCCGGCCAGCGTGGCCATAGACGATCTGAATGTTGTGGGCGCGACCCTGTATGTCGCGCGTTCGGATACGGGACGAATACTCTACACAGAACTGCCTGCAGATCTTGCCGCGGCAACAGCAACCAGTGGCGTCGATGTCCCGCAAGCAGAATCTGTCGCGCCGATGGTTGTCAGGATTGGTCGCCTTGCGTTTGAACAGGCAAGCCTCGAGATCCATGACTTTCAGGTTAACCCCGCGCTCGCGCTGACATTGCAGCCAGTAACCCTCAAGCTCGAGAATCTTGACAGCAGCCAACCGGATAACCCTCTTGCTGTTGATCTGTCGATTGCCATGGGCGAGTTTACGCGACTTACCAGTAGCGGTCGTTTGACCCCACTGGCTGCGCAACCCGCAGCCGATCTCAAGTTTGAGATAACCGGGCTGGAATTGCCCCGGTTTGCGGCTTACCTGCCTGGGTATGACATCAACAGAGGACGCCTTGCTGCGAGCGGCACAGCAAAAATAAACGAGGGCAAGCTGGATGTCGCTAACGATCTGGTGCTGGAAGACCTTCGCCTGGCCAGTCGTGCGGGGCAGGAAGTGCCGGCACTCTCCACCGCTCTCTCAATGCCGCTGGATGTGGCGCTGGATCTGCTGCGCAATTCAAATGACGAAATCAGGTTATCGATCCCGGTGACGGGAGATATCGCTTCACCTCAGTTTGATTTGGATGATGTTATGTCCAGCGCGATTGGGGGTGCCATGCAAAAGGCAGCGTTCTCTTATGTGAAAAGCCTGTTACAGCCGCTTGGCACTATCCTGTTTGTTGCTGATGTCGCCAACAAGGCAGCACGGCCGCGATTTGAACCTGTAGCATTTCCGCCAGGTAGTGCTGAGCTAACTGATCGTGGTCGTGAATACCTGGGAAAAGTTGCTACCCTACTGAATGACCGGCCCGGTCTTACTGTTTCAGCCTGTGGTGTCGCGACGCCGGCTGATACCGCAGCGCTGCTGTTGTCAAAGCAGGCGCAGCTGGAAGGTATGGCCGATCCATCACCGACAGCGCAGACTGCAGCATTGGTTTCTGACGCAGAAATAACTGCCCTTGCAAACGCTCGCGGGGACATTGTCCGGTCTTTCCTGGTCAAGGAAGCCGGGCTGCCGCAGGCGCGAGTGTTTGCCTGCTCAACAGCGGTTGAAGACACAGATGAACGTGGACCCAGGGCAAAGCTGTTGTTGTAGTGTCATCGTAGCGCCGGGATTTCTCCGCGCTGGTCGAAATGACACGTTTAAAGTGGTCGAAATGACGCGTTTAAAGTGGTCGAAATGACGCGTTTAAAGTGGTCGAAATGACACGTTCAGAGCGATGGGATGTCGCCTCGACTGCAGGCCCGCAGGGCCGCAATGGAGAGGTCGCGTTTTTGGGAATAAGATTTCCCCGCGCAGCCGCTCTCGTCACTCCACCTGCGCTTTTAGCGCTATCCTGGCGTTTTTCTTTGGCGCTACCAACGCGTTTAACACCTCAAATTCCAGCTCCAGGCGCTTCACCTTGTTGGGTGTCTTGACGCGCAGCTCGATAGCATCGTGAGCAGGCACTTCAACGAAGTCAGTGTTTTCGTAGAAGGTGAACTTCGACAGATTCCTGAGTTGAAAATCGGCATCTGATGTATTGGTCAGCGTCACCGTCATTATCTCGCCGTCACCGTAACTGGCATCGGTCATGGAGAGTGATGCTTCCAGTAGCGGATTCATATGTGCGGGGCGACCGATCAGCATGTTCTTGTACCAGACCACCGTGCGTCGATCGAACATTGCCTCTTTCATTGATGCCTGGGTGCGCTCTTTGGCCAGCACCAGCGTAACCGGGCGGTGGCCGCCATTGGCTGTGTCATAGTCCCAGTCAATCAGGTTATGCACATCGGAAACACCAATCAGGGCAAGGTCATAGTCCAGTGCAATCTGGAATGTCTCCTCTGAAAAGCTGTCGCCATTGGCGATCTCGATGCCGTGCAGCAATCCCTTTTTGGCATTGTTCTTGTGGAAATCCGGAATCACGGCAATCCCATTGGGAAAGTCCGGTGTCCAGTAGGCATGGTTCCAGAACACAAATGCGCCCTGGGCGTTGGCGGCTTCAACAGCATTTTGCGCGGGCCACTCGCTGGATTTTTGGTAGAACTGGCCGACGTCCAGAGGCTGGTCTGGCACCGTGCTCGCGATCATCTTGTTCGCGTCAGCAATAAAGATGGCGTTCATGTGTCCAGCCGGTCCGCGACGGGTAATTTCTGTGCCAGCTACCACTATCAGGTCTGTGCCGACGGCGACCGCTGATGCCTCATCAAACGAGCGATTGCGATCGGGGTGAGGGATATCCAGCAGATGGGGCTGATATTCCAGGTGTTCGGTGATGGCGATGGCATCAAGTCCGTCTTTCAGGGCCTCGGCGATCCTGATGTTGGGCCACACGTGCCCGTCGGAAAACACCGAGTGGGTATGGGGATCAAACACGATGGTCTTGTATTTGGCGGTGTCGGGGAACTCGATCTGGCGCGGATCACCTGCGTCGCCGCCGCCCGCCTTGCCGTGACCAATGGCCAGGCTGCTGACTAGCATAAGCACCGCGCCGGAGAGGAAAGCTGTTTTCATTATTTTGGATCCTTCAAGTCTAATGTTGAGATTCTATGCGACGCCTTACTTGTTCTGTGTGAAGATCTGGTTAAATGCAGGCATAAAAGTCGAGGGTAACAGAAATGATAATAACCTTGTTGAAATGGCTCGGTATCCTGCTTGCAGGCTTCTTGATTCTGGTTGCACTGTTTTTTGTTGGCATGCGCTTCCACGATGGACCCATGGAAATTATCAGCGGTGGACCTTTCAAGACAGGTGAGCCCGCGGCCACGCCGGATAGCTGGGATTTTCTGAAAGATCGTTTGGAAATTGAGTTCCAGACCATGGACCCTGCCACCTCAAGGATCGTATGGTTGGGTGTACATGAGGGTCGGCTGTTTCTTATCAGCGGTTACATGACAACCGGTTACGGCAAGCTCTGGAAGCAGTGGCCGCATTACCTGGAAGAAGACAATCGCGTGCTGGTGCGGGTAGATGGAAAAATTTATGCACAACAACTCACACGAATCATGGAAGGCGACATGATCCAGCCCGTACTGGATGAATTCCAGCGCAAGTACGGTGTTGTCGGTTCGCCCGAAAGCGTGGCGCGCGGTGAAGTCTGGTTCTATGAGGTTGTGCCGCAATAACTAAAGGTGCTAACCGGTTAAGGCGCAGGGACCTGGCGGAACGTATCCATGACAATCTCCTTGTCCTGCTCATCTGCAATCACGCTGATGGCGGCGAGGGCCTTGTCATAAGCGGTGCGATAGCTATCGAACTTGCCAGCGGTATAAGCGGCATGGGCATGAATTGTGTGAGTGAACGCAAGCTCCCAGTCGGGTGTGTCAATTGACGTAAAGTAGTTGAGGACAGTCTCGGCCAGGGCAAAAGCAGTCTCACCCATGCCCAACAGCGCGTGGACCTCTGCCAGCAACATTTTCGCACGCATGTGATGAATTTCAGTACCGATCTGACCCCAGTGCATGGCGGCAGCGTGGGCCGCGTTCAGCATCTCCTCAGCTTCAGCCGCGCTTCTGGACTTGACCGCCAGCGCCCAGGCGCGATTATTCGCCTCCATTGCAAAGTAGCGATGCCAGGCTTCCGGGCTGGTAGTGTCAGGTTGATGCGGCATTTGTTTTTCCCCATCTGTTCCGGGTTTGGGCGCTATTTGGCAGGTGCGTTCACATGCTGGTCGAACAGCACCGGATTGCCGTCGGGGTCTGTCAAAACGAAGCTCGCGGGTCCGCTTGAGTCAGGGTCTATCGGCTCACCGGTATCCAGGCCCTTTTGGGTGAACTGGCGCTGGAGTTCGCGAATGTCGGTAAAGTCGCCAAGTTCGCTGGCATCGCTCGCCCAGCCGGGATTAAACGTCAGGGTATTATCCTCGAACATGCCCTGGAACAATCCAATTGTGGTGTCGCCGCTGCGGAGTATCAGCCAGTTTTGGCTGGCGTCGCCGCCTATTGCTGCAAAACCCAGTTGCTCATAGAAGTTTTTTGATTGCTGGATATCCTTAACGGACAGGCTTACCGAAAATGCGCCAAGTGACATGGATTTTCTCCACAGTTTTTTTGCCAGTTTATGCCGATGCAACGATGCTCTTCAACTGGAGAACATTACCCTCGGGATCAATGACGTCCTGCAGGTCAAAGCCGCGGAATGTCCACTGACCACCGCCTTCCGCAGTTCGACCGCCACAGGCTGCGACACTCAGCAGCGTGCCAGCAAGATCGGTGACGCGAATGGTTAGCTTGATCGGTGTCTCTTCCCTGGCTTCTGGCGGCGAGCTGATAACAATATCGGCAGCGTATTCAGCAGGAATCTGCACCAGGGACAGCTCTGTATCGCCACTGCCCAGGACCGCAAAATCGCCGGCTTCGGCTTCGAGCAGGCGAAAGCCCAGGGCCTGGTAAAACTGTTGCATCTTCTCGAGGTCTTTTACGTAAACAGCAGCGCCATCAATCATTGGTAGAGCCTCCAAACTGCCTAAATGGCTGCCAGGCGCTCAGCCACAATACGGTACACATCGGGTGAAAAACCGAGGCCAATATGACTGGACCTGACTTCGACATGTTCTACACAATCGGATTTGTGGTCAATACAGGCTTCCCAGGCGACCACGCCGTCCTGCTTTGAGTAGATGGCGGTAACAGGCACACGCAGTGGTACGCGCTCACGCCAGGCAACAGCCTGTTCAATCAGGTCAAGGTCTTCGCCTCTCCCCTGAAATGCCCGCGCTACCATGGTGTATTTGGGCCCGCCAACGACGGGGCTGCCCATGGTGACAACCTGGCTGACCCTGTTCGGTAATTCTCGCGCAACTTCCCGGGCAAGATAGCCACCCAGGCTCCAGCCCACCAGGGCAACTTTTTCACCAAGATGCTCTGACTCTGTCCGAACCCGGTAGGTCAGTTCTGCCAGCAGGTTCATGACATCACCGTTGTTGACACCGCGTTGCCAACCAGTAGTGCTGTGGCCTAGATAGTTCAGGTACTGCCGAATGACCGCGGTAGAGTAATCACCTGCGCCAAACCCCGGAAATACCAGGACGCGTCCGCCATTACCGCGCGGACGGGTCAACAGATCAGGTGAGTTCATAAGCAGACGGGGAAACTCGATCCAGCTCAGTGCCTCGTAAATGGCGCGTGAGCGGGGTGGTGGGGCGAGTCTGGTCATGGGGCGAGCCTTTGGAAAGTCACACTTTTACGAGGGATATTGGTAAACGGATGCCGACGGATTTATTTCCACGCAGTCAAATCTCGACCAATAAAAAGCCTCGACAGGCGAGGCTTTTTGGACTCAGCGTTGGTTTAGGAATCAGGCAGATAGTGTTCTTCTGCGGGCGCCAGATGCCATCCCAAACAGACCGATGACCATAAGCGCCAGAATAGACGGTTCTGGAACCGCCACACCAACTTCCTCTGCCTGAAAACTGAACAAATGTGCAGCAAACGTATTGAATGTGAATCCCTGGATAAAGCCAGCTTGCCGAATGACCAACTGAGAGCTGTTTAGAACGGGGCTTCCCCAGGTCAGGCTTGAGAACGCAGTCTGCACATCCAAGAGAGTTGCGTCATAGGTACCGTCAGCCACACTGTTCGGGTAGCCGGTCGGGTAGCCTGTCAGAAAGCCTGACAGGTTGGAGCTCATTGAAACGATCACGGACGGGTCGGTCATATTCACGCCGTTGATCGTACCGCTAATGTTCTCTTCGACACCACCACCGCCCATGCCCAGCACATAAAACGTGTCATCACCCGCTGCGAGATTAAACGTGAGGGAGGATAACGCGGTGATCTGATCCGGCCATCCGACGTCGTTTTGATACAGAAGATGATTGATGCCGGTGCTCGTTCCGCTGAATATCGCGAAGTCATTATCAGCCACCATGGAGATGGTAAAGGTTGTAGCCGATGCAGGGTTG
>CAYGNA010000118.1:0-9770 GCA_964351065.1 uncultured Pseudomonadales bacterium | reverse complement strand
GTTGATGGGAGGCGCGACTGCGTCCCGCGGCGGATCGATGCCAAGCAATGCCGCGACTGTCGGCGCAACCTGGAGTTGGCTGACCTCCCCGACCTTGCGCGTCGGATCAATGCCGCGACCCATTGCAAAGAAGATCCCGCCCATATCCGGGAAGTCTGGCTTGTAGCCATGTGCACCGGGCTGCCATGACATCAAATTCTGCAACAGTCCTGTGGCTTTCGAGAGCAGGGATTCGGCGCGTGACAGCGAATAGGGCGGCGCGGTGGTGATCACCACGTCACCGGTTCGGTTGGGGTAGGTCAGTGTGGCCGGTATCGACGCCCCTTCGAACACTTCGATGTGTGGCAAAGCGTTCAAAAGCGCAATCAGTGCGTCATGGTCAGCGTCATCGTCAATGAACAGATGTTGGACGGCGTTACCGCCGAACACGCGAACCTTCAGTCCGGCCGCTTCTATGGCGGTTTTGACCTCGACAGATTCACTGACCTCAGTCATCCCGTGGTCGCTGACCAGGATCAATGTGGTACTGCCCCACAGGTCCCGGTCATCCAGTGCCTTCATCAAAACCTGCAGTTGTGCATCCTGTTCGCCGATTGTCTCGGCGACAGCAGGATGGCCCGGCCCTTTCAGGTGGGCAGTGCTATCAGCGCCCGACCAGTAGGACATGATCAGTCCGGGGCGCTGCTCCGCAGGCAAATCGATCCAGTTGACAATTTGGGCAACTTTCTCCGTTTCGACGCGATTGGCGTCGAATGGCGCGATTCGGTAGCTGGTCCCCTGGCCTTGCCAGTCGGTTTCCGACCCCACCCAGAAGTAGGTTGCTGCCTTCACACCCTGGCGCTCGGCAGCAATCCAGAGTGGTTCAGCAGCGATCCAGTCTGCCTCGCCTGAATAGGCATACCGGCCTTTTTGGGTGTCAAGGAAGCTATTATCGAGAATGCCGTGAATATGAGGAGGTGCTCCGGTCGCAAGCGACACGTGGCCCGGGAAGGTTGCCGAGGGATAGACAGGCGTCAGTCGCGCGGCACGAACGCCTTCCGCCGCCATCCGGTGCAGCGCGGGATAGTCGCCGGATTCCGGGAAGTCATGGCGCATACCGTCCCAGGACAACAGGATGACCAGTGGTGGCGCAGCCTGTGCCAGTGACGAGGCGAGTAGCAACAGAAGAAGCAGGCAACGATGCAAAATGGTCGCTCCGGGAGATCTTGCCATTTCTATATCGCAATTGTGCGGTATATGCCAGTGCTGTTCCGGAAATGCAGAGGCCTGCGACGGACATTCCTGGTATTTTGTCTCGTGACTCTCGCAACTCTCGCAACTCTCGCAACTGGCGTAGTGCCCTTGGTGGCGTAGAATGGCCGCATGAACACATCACGCAAAGAACAACTCGCAGGTCCAGGGTACGTTGTTGTTCCTGGACTGTTGGATGCCACCTGGATCAAGCGGTTGAAGCAGGAGGAGCAGCGTTTTGCTGCGAAGGACCCGTACTCATTGTCAGTGCAGGTGCAACTCGTGAACCGTTCTTCGACGATACGTGAGTTTGTGTCAACGGGTCCTGCGGTTTCACTCGCCGTCGAGGTACTTGGCCCGGATGTTTGTTTTACGCACCAGCAGTATGTAACCAAACATCCCGATGAGCGTACGCGTACGGATATTCCATGGCATCAGGACAACGGTTTTGGCCGGCTTGAACCACCCCTTGACCTGACAGTGTGGGTCACGCTTGATGATTGCGATGTGAACAACGGTTGCCTGTGGGTCATTCCCGGTTCACACTAGCGCGGCCTGATTCCCCATACACCTATCCACGGGTTGATGGCGGTGCACTCGGATGAAGCGGGTATTCCACTGCCGATGAAGGCGGGTGATGCAGTGATCTTTGGTAGTCTGCTTTTACACCGCTCTCTTCCCAACGGGACCAATAAGTCGCGAGTCGCCATGTATGTGCGCTACTGCCACCCGCATGTGGCCATGGCGAATGAGGGCAATAAACCGGTGCTGGATGACGCTTACTCCTGGATGGTCGCAGGAGAAGCGTAAGCACGTACGCTGTCCGGCACGCTAACGCCCGCCTTCAGTCGCGGGCAATTTTCAATCGGCCCAAACGTTGTAACCAGCGGCAGTACGCCAGCCCAGATATCCAGTGTGTAATCCTCTTCATCGTCTATGGGTGGCCCGGTGCGCACCTTGGCCGATGCTTCTTCAATCGGTACGCGAATTACGAGGGTGGCGTTGAGTTCTTTTTGAGTATGCGGCCGTACGTCGTCCATGCGGTTTGGAGCCATTTTGTTCACAAATGCATCCAGGTACGCCACGTCGTCTTCCACCAGGCTTGCCTTGCCGAAAACCACCACCGAACGATAGTTCACCGAGTGATGGAAGCCTGATCGCGCCAGCACGAGGCCGTTTAGCTCAGTGACGGCAATACTGGCGATTTGCCCGTCCAGCAGCGCATTCATCATCTGGTTTTTACGATTGCCGTGCAGGTAGATGTGGTCTTCTACCCGCAGAAACGCGGTAGGAATGATGCGCGGCTCGCCTTTCACCGTGAAGGCCACGTGGCACAGGAGGTTGTTGTCCAGGATGTCATTGATAGTTTCCCGGTCGTACACAGCCCTCTTGGCGCCCCGCTTGACCTGACTTCGTTGTTCCATGGTGTGGTGTCTCGTCGTTCTGGTATATGAGTGTGTAGAGCAGTGCCTAGTGTCTCGCTATAATTGGCTCTGTTAAAGATCCAATTTATGCAATATTAGTAGGGCCAATTAACATGCAGATCGCGCTTCTCCCGGATACGGGATCACCTTTGTATCGGCAACTGTTCGACACCTTGCGACGCGCTATTCTGGAGGGGGCACTGCGACCCGGAGAACGATTGTCTCCAACCAGGGACCTGGCTCGGGATATGTCACTGTCCCGCAATACAGTCTGTGCGGCCTACGACATGTTGCAGGCAGAGGGGTATGTTTCGTCGAGGCGTGGTGCCGGATTTTTTGTGGTCGATGTGGTGCCGGAAACGCCAGTAGGCCCTTCGTGCCCGGCGAAGCTGGCGCCGACCGTTCGTGGGCTGTCGCGACGTGGCGCGGTTCTGGCGAGTGCAACACGACCGGTGCCAAAGCAAACCAATCCAGCATTTCAGCGGGGTTTGCCCGCACTGGACGAGTTTCCATTCCAGGTGTGGCACCGGCATCTGGCCAAATATAGCCGCGGACCAGCGCCTGCCCTGATGCGCTACCAGGATGATGGTGGACTGATCGCGCTTAAAGAAGCATTGCAGGAATATCTGGGCCTGTCGCGTGGCGTTCGTTGCGAGGCGAACCAGGTCATCATCGTGGCAGGTGGCCAGGCAGCGCTCGACCTGGCAACCCGGCTTCTGGTGGACGAGGGGGACAGCGTTGCGATTGAAGAGCCAGGTTATCTGGGTGCAAGGGATGCATTACTTGCAGCCGGTGCAAACCTTCAGCCAGTGCCCGTCGATCAAGACGGATTGCGCGTGAGTGACATGCCTGATGAGGCGCGCCTGGCCTATGTGACCCCGTCCTACCAGTTTCCGTTGGGCGTCACCATGAGTGCGGCCCGTCGGCTTGAGTTGTTGCAGTGGGCCACACAGCAGGATGCTTATGTCATTGAAGATGACTACGACAGTGAATTCCGGTTTTCTGGTCGTCCACTCTCCTGCCTGCAGGGACTGGATGATGGGGGACGGGTGATTTACGTCGGCACGTTTTCCAAGGTGATGTATCCCGCATTACGACTGGGTTACATCGTGGCGCCTGCGCATCTCGCCGCGTCTTTTGCGGCCGCGCTCAGGAAAACGGGCCAGGATGCCCCGCTGTTGATCCAGGCCGCGATGGCAGATTTTATTCGGTCGGGGCATTTTGCGTCACACATCCGGCGCATGCGAACGCTCTATGCCGCGCGGCAGACACTGTTCATGGAACTTGTCGAGCGGCACCTCTCGAAGTGGCTGCTCGTGCGACCGACGGAGGCTGGCATGCAACTGGCGTGTTATTTCACGCAGCCAGTGGATGAAAGCCACCTGGCCATTGCATCACGAGAAGCGGGTATCGACATCGGCTTGCTGTCCGGCTACTACCTGGGTGATTGCCCATGCCCTGGCCTGTTTATGGGCTACTCCGGCGTTGCTGAAAAAGATATGGAGGCCAATGTGCTGACGCTGCGCGATGCTTTCATGCGAACAGGGTCCTAGAGATCTGGTTTAGAGATCTGGTTTAGAGACTTTGTATAGAGACTTTGTATAGAGATTTTGTATAGAGATTTTGTATAGAGACCAGAGGCCTGATGCAACTGACAAAACGAGCGAAAGCTGTGCCAGAAATAGCGAGCCCGCCGGCACTCACCGGCCGATTGGCAACCCTGGACCAGTGCAGGCCCCGCCGCGCTTCGGATGAGCCTTGCCAGATTTCAAGACATGTACTCATGCGTTGTGCCTTGGCCTGACTGCAAGTTGTGATGGGAAGTTGTGATGGGAAGTTGTCAGAGGATGTCATAAGCATACAACTGGTAAGTGAGTTGCGTCGGTTCCCGGCAGTCGACCGTTATTGACAGGGAGACATCTTTAGTAATCCTAGCGGCGAATATAGGTTTTACTGACGTCGACAAGAAGATTCACCAGCAGCTTTACGAGCGGCGTCTCTATTGATTCAGGTCGCACCAGACAGGCACTTTCCCAGGTAATGGGATGTTGAGTTGTAACCTCCCGCAACGCGCCACTTTTAATCTCATCACAAAATACATACCAGGGTCCTAAACAGATACAGTCGCTCTGTAAGGTCAAATTTTTTAGCATCGGGAAATTTTCACTTGCTATAAGTTTGCGTCCTTGTCTGGTTATACCACTGGACACTGTGCCTTGAGGTTCGGGGGATGCAAAGGGAAAAGTATCTATGTCCGGGGGTTGCCTGGCGGTGAATATGGGATGTGCTGCGCGCGCCACGGTCACGAGTTCATCCTGGATTAAAGGGAATCCCATCAGCGTCGCATGATCAGTCGCGCTAAATGGCCCCGCAATAACATCAAGATCGGCGTCAGACAGTCGTCTGAGCAGGGTGTCGGCGCGATCCGTGATAATGGACAGTTGAACGTTGCCAGTTGCTGCGACAAACTTGGCTAATACGTCGGGCATTAACACCTGCTCAATAATAGGTCCCACGCCCAGTCGTACCCCGCCTGACTCGTGTTGCGTCAGTTGCTCGACGTGACGCTCAATTCGTTTGATCTGCGCCTGTATCGGTTCGGCACTTTCAACGATGTACTGGGCGATTTCTGTTGCAACGACGCCGGTTGGCGATCGATAGAACAGCTTCGTTTTGAGCTGCATTTCTATCCGCGCGAGTTTTTTACTCAACGTGGGCTGGGATACATGGAGTTGTTCTGCAGCCTGCGTGAGGCTACCTTGTTCCGTGATCGTCCGGATCAGTGTTATGTCAGCGGTGTCCATATGTTCTGCTCCTGTTCTCCTCGGGGGGTATGCCGCAATTTTAGTACAGGCAGAAATACTATTCATTTCCTTTTTATCTGTGCCGGCCATAGTCTGTAGGGTCAGTATCCAGAACATGGGTGAATCGATGAGTCAGTTGATTACATCTCGGGGAACAGGGACAAACGGGACGATGCACTTGAACTGGATCGTTGATGCGCACAAGGGGCGTTTGATTACTCTGGCAGTAGTCGTACCGGCGGTTGATCCCTCCCTCCACGGCGTGCTGCTCCCGGAACGGCCAGGGCGGAATCATTTGGAGGTGTCCTGTGGCTGACGATCGTATTGGTCAAATGCTGAATGCGCCAATTTTGCCCCTTCTGGTTCGTATGGCGACACCCAGTGCATTGGCCTTCTTTCTTCAAAGTTTTGTGAGCATGGCCGAGATCGCTTTTGTCAGCCAACTAGGCACAGTGTCACTTGCCGGCCTGGCATTGCTCTTTCCCGGGCTCATGCTCATGCAGATGCTTTCTAACGGGTCTATAGGTGGCGCGGTATCGAGTTCGGTTGCCAGGGCGCTTGGTGCAGGTAAACAGGAGCGTGCAAGCAACATCGTCTGGCATGCAATCGCCATTGCCGTCTTGGCAGGGGCCACCTTCTACCTGTTATTCATGGCTGTTGGTAAATCACTCATTGGGGCTGCTGGCGTCTCTGTCGAGGTTGGTGAAGCGGCCCACGAGTACGGTTCAATGCTCTTCGCTGGTTCAACCATCATTTGGCTTATGGCTTTGTTGAGCGCTGTACACCGGGGGATGGGTGACATGAAGACGCCAGCACTGGTGATGGCGGGTGGCGCGATCATTCAAGTCCCCCTTGCCGGTACCCTGATTTTGGGTTGGTTCGGATTTCCTCAAATGGGATTGAAGGGTTCGGTTGTCGCCCTGCTCATTGTCAGCAGCCTTTCCAGTCTGTTTTTGTTCATCCGGTTGATCACTCACCGCACTGCATTACGCCCGACGCTTGCGAGCGCAAAACTTGAATCAGATATTTTTGCCGACATTTTCAAGGTGGGTGCTCTTCGCTGGTTCAACCATCATTTGGCTTATGGCTTTGTTGAGCGCTGTACACCGGGGGATGGGTGACATGAAGACGCCAGCACTGGTGATGGCGGGTGGCGCGATCATTCAAGTCCCCCTTGCCGGTACCCTGATTTTGGGTTGGTTCGGATTTCCTCAAATGGGATTGAAGGGTTCGGTTGTCGCCCTGCTCATTGTCAGCAGCCTTTCCAGTCTGTTTTTGTTCATCCGGTTGATCACTCACCGCACTGCATTACGCCCGACGCTTGCGAGCGCAAAACTTGAATCAGATATTTTTGCCGACATTTTCAAGGTGGGTGCATTGGCCGCCCTGTCGCCGGTCCTCACCGTGGTGATCGTGTTGGTTTCCAGCGTACTTGTGGGTCGCTTTGGTGCCAGCGCGCTTGCTGGATACGGCATCGTCTCGCGGGTTGAGTTTTTGTTGATTCCCCTGGTGTTCGGTATTGGTGCTGCGTTACCCGCACTGGTTGGGGTCAACATGGGAGCAGGCCAGCGACGGCGTGCGGTGCATATTGCCTGGGTAGGTGGCGGCGCAGCGGCGTGTCTTACAGGCAGTGTAGGAATTGTCCTTGCCATATTTCCTGGCTTGCTCCTGAATTTGTTCTCAACTGATGATTTGGTGTGGCAGGCGGGGCGGCAGTATCTGGTGATTGTTGGGCCCGTGTTTGCTTTTCAGGGGTTGGGCTTTGCTCTGTATTTTGCAGCGCAGGGAGGTGGCAATGTCGGGCTTCCGGTAACGGCTACCTTCCTTCGCTGTGTCATAGCCGTTGGTGCCGGATATATTGGTGTGCACTTCATGGGTTACGGGCTTGATTATCTGTTTGGCTGCCTGGCAGTTGCTATGGCGGTTTATGGCCTGGTTTCAATGACATCATTACCGTTTGGCTGGGGTCGATCTTGATCATCACGCCAGAGGGCGACCCAACCCCGCACCTGCAGTGGACCGGGTGCAGGCGAGTTTGGCCGGGTCAGGCGGCTTGGTGCAGATAAAAAGTTCCGGGCGAAGCGAGTCCACTCAAAGTGCCAAATGACTCGAATACCCAGCCAGCATAACGAAGGTGGCTACCATACAAGGGGGTGCTTATTCGACCTCGATGACCGCAACCACCTGTTCTTCCTTGACTGCATCTTTTTCTGCGACCAGGATCTGCGTGACCTTGCCTTTCACGGGGGCTTCAACCGGAATCTCCATTTTCATGGATTCCAGGATCATGATGACATCATCAACGTCAACACTGTCACCGACTGCAACCTCAATCTTCCAGACGTTGCCTGTTACTTCGGATTCGACATTCTTTTCAGCCATTGGTTAGTCTTCCTCTTCATCCTGCGTCAAGCTCTGATAGGCCAGCACACGTAATTCTCGCCTGATGGGGTAGGCAGAAGATGGCATGAGCTGGGTTAGTAGTATCACCACCATCTCTTCAACCGGATCGATGAAGAAGTAGGTGCTGGCTGCACCGCCCCAGGCAAACTCGCCTGGTGTTCCAAGTATCTGCGCGGTTGCCGGGTTCAGCATCACAGAGAAGCCGAGGCCAAAGCCGATACCGTCGTACGGCGTTTCACTGAAGACTGCCTGCCCCATGCTGGTCAGGTCGCCCCCACCCTGTAGATGGTTGCTGGTCATCAGATCAATAGTCTTGCGTGATAGCAGGCGAGTACCGTCATAGGTGCCGCCGTTCAGCAGCATTTGTGCGAATCGATTGTAGTCTGCAAGCGTAGAAACCAATCCGCCGCCCCCTGAGTGGAGCCCTCGTGGTTTGGCGTAAATGCTGGCTTCTGGTGAATCGACAAGCTGCAGGCCATCCTCTGGCGTGCGTTGATAGTTTGCAGCCAGCCGGTGAATCTTGTCCTCCGGCACGATAAAGCCGGTGTCTTCCATTTCGAGCGGATCAAATATCTGCTCCTTGAGAAATTCGTCGAATGGGGTATCGGAGATTTTCTGTACCAGGTAGCCGCAGACATCTGTCGCCACGCTATAACTCCAGCGTGTGCCGGGTGAAAACAGCAATGGGATATCACTCAGTTTTTCGACCATCTCCTCAAGGTCGGCGGCTTGCTCAACCTTGTGTTCCCGATAAAGTGCATCTACCGGGGAAGCATGCATAAAGCCGTAAGTCAGGCCTGAGGTATGGGTCAGCAGATCCCGAATCGTCATTTCGCGGTCGGGTTTGACCAGACCGGATTCTGTGTGAACCTTCAGGTTGGCAAAGCCGGGGATGTATCGTGACACGGGGCAGTCAAGCTGAAACTGGCCGTCTTCATACAGCATCATCAGCGCAACACTGGTGATTGGTTTGGACATGGAGTAGATGCGAAAGATCGTATCCTCCTCCATATCCTTGTCGGCTTCGATGTCCATTTTTCCCTGGCAGGACAGGTGCACAATAGCGCCCTTGCGGGCCACCATTGTAATGGTGCCAGGCAGTTTGCCCTCGCTGATATAGCGCTGGGTCAGGTGGTCGATCTTGTAAAGCCGTGAGCCCGAGAGGCCAACGTCTTCGGGCGTTTTTTTCATCGTCTATTGATCCATGATGATGACATGGCGCGCTTCCTGGCCAGTCTTCAGGGCTGCAAGTGCTTCGTTGACCTCACTCAGCTTGATGCGCTTGGAGATCATCTCGTCGAGATGGAGCTTGCCAGAGAGATAAAAATCGACAAATCGTGGCATATCGACAGGGAACCGGTTGGAACCCATGTTGGAACCCTGGA
Organism: uncultured Pseudomonadales bacterium; assembly: GCA_964351065.1. GTDB lineage: Bacteria > Pseudomonadota > Gammaproteobacteria > Pseudomonadales > Azotimanducaceae > JANQJA01. Next base: position 524 of record CAYGNA010000118.1, on the reverse strand, counting down.
TCTTTTTCTCTGACAGGAATTCGACGCCGTGCAGTTCTACCATGGTGCCGACAGGAATCATGCCAATAATCGTTGCAACACCACCGCGGCCGAGCATTTTAAACGCCTGTTCGGCGGTGACCTTGAGGCCAATAGCCTCGAACGTGTAGTCGCAGCCGCCCGCAGTGAGTTCCATTACTTCACCAATCGCGTCACCTTTACTGGCATTTACGGTGTGGGTTGCGCCCATTACCTTGGCGAGTTCAAGTTTTGACTCCTGCATATCCACGGCAATAATCTGGCCGGCGCCAGCAATTGCCGCACCGTTGATAGCTGCCAGGCCCACGCCACCACAGCCGATAACCGCCACTTTGGAACCCGGCTTGACGCCTGCCGTATGGAATACCGCGCCAACACCTGTGGTCGTTGAGCAACCGATCAGCGCAGCCCGGTCCATTGGCATGTCTTCGCGGATTTTTACCAGCGCGTGCTCATGAATCAACATCAGCTCTGCGAATGACGACAGGTTCAGGAACTGGTGAACG
>CAYGNA010000117.1:6201-9821 GCA_964351065.1 uncultured Pseudomonadales bacterium | reverse complement strand
TATCCAGTACAAAACACTGTGATCCCAGCCGTTCGGCTTCTTCCACCAGCAACGCAGCCAGTTGGCCGCCGCCGACAATGCCTATTGTGAGGCTCGACATCACTTTCCCCAAAGCAAAGCGGCGTATTATAGCCTGTCAGCGGAAATATACTCGCAGAAAAAGGCAAGTCTGGTTTCTCGAGCCGGAAACCATTTTTTCAATCTTTTGCCGATCAAGGCGTAAACAGCTATGCTCAATGTCATCAATTTGTGTACCAATTCCGCGCCAACGCGGGCTCGTCGGGAGTAATAACAGTTGGGCATGTCGCTCCTTGGTAACCTGGCTTCACCGCCGCTATTGTTCTTTTTCCTGGGTGCTGCTGCTGCACTCGTTAGGTCAGATCTTGAGATTCCTGGCCAGGTTGCAAAATTCCTTTCTCTTTACCTGCTGTTCGCAATTGGCTTCAAAGGTGGTGTCGCCCTCTCGGAGAACCCACTGGATCTTGTGGCAGCGCGAGGGCTGCTGGCCGCCGTGGGGCTGTCCATTATTGTGCCGATTTATACCTTTTTCTTTCTGCGCACGCGGATTGAACTGGCCAACGCAGCCGCAATAGCCGCGACCTATGGATCAATCAGCGCAGTCACCTTCGTTACGGCCACCAGCTACCTCGACAGCAATGAGATCGCCTGGAGTGGATACCTGGTAGCGGCCATGGCGCTGATGGAATCACCGGCCATCATTCTTGGTGTCCTGCTCTACCAGGTTTACCGGGTTCGCGGTGAAGCGTCTGAGGAGTCTGACGCCGAGGCAATCCCCTGGGGTGAGATGCTGAAAGAGGCCTGCCTGAACGGCTCCGTTTTCCTGGTGCTGGGTAGCCTGATCATTGGCTGGATTACGGGTACCGAGGGTATGGCGCAGGTGTCACCGCTGGTGAAAGACCTGTTTACCGGCGTGTTGTGTCTGTTCCTGCTCGACATGGGCATTGTGGCCGCGCGGCGACTTGGAGACCTGGTGAGGGTGCGTGGCGAGCGGCGCCATCCGCTCTTCCTGATTATCATTGCGCTTGTTCTGCCGCTTGTGAATGCCAGTGTTGCAACGGCGCTGGCCGTGGCACTGGCACTTTCAGAAGGTGATGCGCTGCTGTTGATTGTGCTTGGCGCAAGTGCGTCCTATATAGCGGTTCCGGCGGCGATGCGACTGACCTTGCCGGAAGCTAATCCGAGCATTTATTTACCCATGTCGCTGACGGTGACATTCCCTTTCAACATACTTATCGGCATTCCGCTGTACCATGCGGTTGTTCGTATGCTTATTTGAGATCCATTGGAAGGCGCTTTATGAACCCGTGCAAGCGAATTGAGATTATTATCGAACAGCCAATTGCATCCCGCGTCCAGAAGCGACTGGACGATATCGGCGTGTCCGGGTACACCATGATGCCGGGTGCCAGTGGACGTGGAGATCGTGGCACTCGGCGGGAAGATGATCCCACTGGAACCTTCACCAATTGTGTATTTATTGTTGCCTGTGAAGATGAGGAGGAGGCCGCACGGGTTGTGGCCGGGGTTCGACCGTTAATTGCGCGGTCAGGCGGCGTCTGCCTGGTGACAGACGCCCTCTGGGTTAAACATTAGCCTGGGCATGCAGAGAGGTCACCAGCGGTGCTGGGAGCCGTAGTGCATCTGCCAGATTTTTCAGGTGCGCCTGACCGGCATCACAAGCCTCGTCAATTGTCATGACGGCCGCTGTGTATATTTCAATGGCCACGACTGGATCCTTGACCTTGCTGAAGTCAGCCGGTGACCAGGGGGTTGCCATCTCGTCAAACAACGTTCCTCGCTCTTCGCTGGATAGACCGAGCGTCTCCAGCTTGCTAAAAATCTGTCCCTGTTCGATCTGGCTCAGTTGTCCGTCTGCCATGGCCGCTGAGATCATGGACCGCAGCAGCAAAATTCCGGCACTGTCATTTTCCTGGTGTGTGACGGCTTCAAATTCCTTTTGCTCCAGACCGCGCCAGTCAGCTTGCAACTGTTCCGGCTGTGGCGCTTGAGGTGTGGCGGAACTCGCCGGGTTCGGTGGTTGGGCGCTGGACTGCTGATAGTTCTGATATGCCTTCCAGGCGAGGCCACCGACTGCAGCGATTCCACCAACTTTAAGTAGCGTCTTGGCTGTCTTACGCCCGCTTTTGCTGCCTAGTGCACTAACCAGTGCGCCACCGGCAACACCCCCTGCCAGACCGCCGCCAATTCCGCTGCTGGTGAGTCCGTTGATAATCTTGTTGAGGTCCATACCTGCGTCCCGTTTCGCCGTTGACAAGCGGATGTTCCGTAGTGACGGCGATCAGGTAAAACCGTTTCTTTCGTATTCAGTAGAAAGAAAACTCGAGTATCGAAATTGCCGAACTCTGTCGCGGCTTTTCCTGATTGCGACGCGGCCGGTATGCCATAGACTAGAAAACTTTCCAGGCAGTGCAGGCGCAGGTTCAGTGGTTAAAATTGTCATTCATGAAACATTGCATGAGGCCTGGCGGCCAATTGTGGAACACGAGGTAAATCTCGCGCTGGGATCTGTCAGGGAATCAGGTCGACAGTTTCGCATTCATTTTTTCAATGATGTTGAGGTGCCGACAGCTGATAGCGTCTATTGCTGTGATGTACTCGTTAATGATGGCATGGATCGATCGCTGAGGTTTGAAGCCAGGCACTCCGATGGAAGCGTGGCAATTCGCAACGCGCTCAACCGGGCGCGTCGGGACCTGGTGCGTCGAACGAGTTTCAGTCGAAACTCGGTCATGGGTTAGGGGAGCTACACGTTTGTGTCAGTTAAAGAGGCCTGATCTCGCCGATTCAGTAATGTGTACTACCGCCGGGTGTTTCAGACGGCGTTCTGGCGAAATGGCGAAATAGGTTTCTTTGAGTTCAGGTGCCTCACCAATTTTGGTCACACCATAAGATTCACAAACCTGCTTCGCAATGGCAGCCGGGGCTGCAAATATACCTGCGCCAGCTTCACCAAACGCTTTCATCAGCCCGCTGTCATCGAATTCGGCGACCACACGTGGATTGATGTCGTGGCGGTCAAGCCAGTCATCCAGGGCCCGCCTGATGGCGTTGCGTGTGACAGGCATCAGCATGGGCGCGTCATTCAAGCTCTGGGGAAAGTCATTGATATACCTGGTAGCCAAATCTGAACGGGCAAAAAATGCAATGCTGCTCTCACCGAGTGAGTGATTGTAGGCGCGAACGTTCAGGCCGTGTGGAATAGGCCTGTCTGACAGCACAATGTCCAGGCGGTGAACGGCGAGGCTCGCCAACAGTGTCTCCAGTTCACCCTCAATACAAGTCACCTTGATTGGGTCATTTGGGTTCAGTGCTGGTTCCAGTATTCGGTAGGTAATCAGTTTGGCAATCGAGTTGACGATGCCAACGTTCAGGCTGACCGGAGCGCCAGACTGCTCGGCTTTGACAATCTGGGCGAGTTCGGTGCCCAGGGAGAAGATCTCGTCTGCATACTGGTTTACCACATGGCCCGTGTCTGTCAACGTAAGTCCCCGGCCAACGCGATAGAACAGCGGAGTGCCGACCGAATCCTCCAGTAATTTGAGTTGACCGCTGATGGTTTGAGGTGTCAGGTGCAGTGT
>CAYGNA010000117.1:0-6191 GCA_964351065.1 uncultured Pseudomonadales bacterium | reverse complement strand
GTGCAGTGTTTCTGATGCTTTGACGATGCTGCCCTCTCGTGCAACCGTCCAGAAATACAGCAGGTGGTTATAGTTCAGATGCCGCAAGATTGATCCCCGGTAGCAGTGCCAAAGCGCATTTTGTACCAGATTGAAGATCTGTAATAGACGAATAAGAATTAAAAATACATCGATAAAACCGATCCTTTGTTGCACCTTTGGCAGCGTGCGAGTGGTGGCGGGGCGATCGGCCTTGTCCTAGTCAGCGTTCCGCATGTGATCGGCCATCGGGACTATCTTTTCCAGCAGGTCGTGTTTGAGTTCCGGGTCCAGTGCCATTTCATCCAGAACGGGGATGAGACAAGCCAGCCAGGCGTCGCGATCGGTTGCCTTGATCTGAATGTGTATGTGCCGGGCGCGGAGGCGTGGATGCCCATATTTGCTGATGAAAAGTGGCGGTCCACCAAACCAGCCAGTGTAGTACTCAAACAGTTTCTGACGGGAATCCGCCACGTCACTGTGTTTGGCCAGAATGTCCCTTGCAACGGGCAATGTCTCCATATTGTCATAGAAGGCATTGACCAGATGTCGAACCCCAGACTCTCCGTTCAGACGTTCATAGAGTGTTTTTTCTGTCATGTCTTAATTATAGTCCCGTTAACTGCAACAGGGGATTGGGTATAGGTGATTTAAAAGCGGAACGTCAATCCTTGAGGCGCGTTAGCGCGGCTCAATCTTCAGGTCAGTAAAGTGCGCGAGGGTTGAGCCTTCGAGCCAAAGTGCAACGGCACCACTACTCTTTTCCAATAGGAGATCATTCACGATCAGCGTGGGCTGTGCTGCATCGTGAACATAAAGACGTGCTGAATCACCAGCGACCTCGATGCGGACGCGAGTCCATTCGCCAGGAGCCAGGTCAACGTAGGTTTCGTACTTGCCGGGAGTTTCTTTGCGCAGACTGTGCCAGGTGTGCCCTGGGTGCGAAATGTACTGGACCGCGTGGTTTCGCCTGAGCTGATCATCAGCCCTGCCATTGGTTGGGCGAAGGTAGATGGCATCATAGGTAGCAAGGTCTGGCTGTACGCGAAATGCGATGCCGACAAACCCCCGGGCGCCCCCGCCTGCGCCTTCAATTGGTTGGCCTGCCAGCGTCACCTCGATAACTCCGTCAGCAAAGTCCTGAGCGACAACAACCAGGTGACCCGACCGTTGTGACTCACCTGTGGTCTCAGCGCGGATGACCTCTAATGCTGAGCGACCGCGATACTCCACCACGCTGGTTTTTACATTGTGAAATTTCAGGGGTGAGGTATTGGTCAGGTCGATTTCTTCTGCTGTTGCCCTGTTAACGGTCACTGCTAACATGATCAAGGTGGCGATCATTACCTGATTTAATGTCTGGTTTAATGTCTGGTTTAATGTCTGGTTTAATGTCGATCGGATCGCTTTCATTGCAAGTGTTCCAGTTGGTAAAAGCACATCGAACTCTATCACCGATTGGTGATTTTGACATGATCCTGTGAGCATGGTGGTAAGGCGGGGTAGTAAGGCACAATTACGAGGCACGAATTGTGGAGAAAGGGAGATCCATATGAGTCAGGCGAAGTCCGTTGGTCTTAATACCAAAATGGCATTTGGCGTGGGTTCTACAGCTGAAACGCTGTCACTGTACAGTTACGCAGCATTGGTAACGCTTTACTACAACCAGATACTGGGTATTGAGATATGGATGGCTGGCCTGGCACCAACCATTGCAATATTTGTAGACGCTATCTCAGACCCCTTCATGGGATCGTTTTCTGACCGCTTCCGGTCGAAAAAGTGGGGCAGGCGGCACCCATTCATGTTCATTGCACCAGTGCCCATTGCCATTGCCTTTTGGTGCGTTTACAACCCACCGGCTGGTTTAAGCGAACTGCAGTTGTTTGCCTGGCTCACCTGTTGGGCGATTGCACTGCGTACTTTTATGACGATCTATCATGTGCCGCATCTCGCGCTCGGCAGTGAACTCGCCAGCGACTACTTCGAGCGATCGCGAATCATGAGTTTCAACAATTTTTTTGGCTGGCTGGGTGGCGCGGCCATGTTCAAGCTGAATACAGTGATTTTCTTCGCCTCCAGCGCCCAGTTTGCCAATGGGCTCTTGAACCCAGAGGCTTACTTCGCTTTCTCAACCAGCATTGCTGTGGTGATTCTTGTAGTGCTGTTTGCCTCAGCGTGGTTCACGCGGGATCGAATTCCCTATTTACCGCAGCCACCCGATGACGGATCCAGGTTCCAGCCACTCGACTTTGCTCGAGATCTGATGGTTGCGTTCTCCAACCGGAACTATCTTTTCCTGATGATTGCCTATTTTTTCCTGAGCCTGATGCTCGGAGTCAGGAGCGGTATCGGCACCTATATGGAAATCTATTACTGGGAGCTACCGTCAGAAGCGATTGGCGACCTGCGCTTTTATCCCAGCCTGTTTGGTTACGTAGTTGGTTTTGGGCTGTCCGCCCGATTCCACCAGTGGTTCGACAAGCGAATTGTGATCTACGTGACGGCGGCAATGCTCTCAATATTTCCAGCACTGCCGGTGGTACTGCGCCTGATGGGTGTCTTTCCCGATAATCAGGCGCCGCTGTTGTTTCCGTCACTGGTTGTTTGTGCTGCCCTCGGTGCGCTCTCGGGGAGTATTCTTAATATCAGCGTGATGTCTGCATTATCGGACGTGGCGGATGAAATTGACCTCAAACATGGCCTGCGCCAGGAGGGTGTTCTTTACTCTGCACGCACGTTCTTTGCCAAACTCGACAATTCACTTGGCCACGGTATCGCAACCTTTGCGATGTGGCTGATTGCATTTCCCAAGAAGGCTGTGCCTGGCGAGGTGGATCCCGACATAATCTGGTGGCTGGGGGTCGTTGATTCGCCCATGACCATTCTGCCGGGGCTGCTTGCAGCTGTATTTTATGCACAGTACCGGATTAGCAACGCGAGTTATGATGCAACTCGTGCAGCGCTGGCTCGTCGTTAGCGAGGCGCGCCACTAATTGGTTAGTTTTTCCGGTGGGGTTCAGCCGTCATTCAGCCAACTCGCTGTATTCTCGGGGTTTTCTGGATTGGCACAGGACTTGCTTTGCAGGTCTGGTCTGTTCTTAAACCACGGGAGAAAGCATGAAAAGTATAAGAAACATCAAACACATTTTGTTGTTGCCAGTAGTGATGGTGGCGCTGAGTGGCTGTGTGATCGCCATCGGGACGGATGATCATGATGAGGAAGACTGGGAAGACAGACAGGCACGAAATGAGCAGTTCGTTCGTGACCTGAAACTGGGCGCAGACATCACTGCGATAGAAACACGGCTTGGCAACGCAGACTTTGTCGAGGCATTCCAGCGTAATGGGGAGACCTACACGGTGCTCTATTACCGCACACAGCGTAACAAAGGCGATGGCAGAACCAGCAAGGATGAAACAACCCCACTCGTATTTGTTGATGGTGGTTTGGTTGGCTGGGGCGAAAGTGCAATCGAATACGCGACAGCAAGGTAGCCTGTTCGGTTGCTGATGCGCCCTTCAATCGTACAGGTGGCAGGCAACCCAGCCACCTGTCGAGATTGGCACGCGTTGTGGCCGGATTGAGGTGCAAACTTCCATGGCGTCAGGGCAGCGGGTGTGGAAAGGGCAACCTGTTGGCAAGTTTGTAGGCGCGGGCAGTTCTGTGACCGGAATCAGGCGCCGTTCTGCCTTGCGCTGCTTTTGTTCGATTGGGTTCACAACTGGAATTGCCGCCAGCAGCATGCGCGTATAGGGATGATGTGGCGCCTCGTAGATTCGTTCAGCTGGACCAAGCTCCATGAGCTGGCCAAGGTACATGACGCCAATGCGATCGCTGATGTGGCGCACGACCGCAAGGTCATGGGCAATAAACAGGTATGAGATACCAAACTGTTCCTGTAGAGATTCCAGCAGATTGATAACCTGGCTTTGGGTTGAAACGTCCAGTGCGCTGACCGGTTCATCACACACGATCAGACGGGGTGAGAGTGCCAGCGCCCTTGCAATGGCAATACGCTGCCGCTGACCGCCTGAAAACTCAGCGGGATAACGCTCCAGCAAATAAGCGCCAAGGCCTACCTGCTCAAGTAACTCAGCAACCCGTTTGTCCCTCTCCTTGCCGTGTAAACCGAAGTGAATCGAGAGTGGTTCGCCTACTATGTCAGACACAATCATAGAAGGGTTGAGCGAAGAATATGGATCCTGGAACACAACCTGCAGATCACGTCTGAAATCCAGCATTCTGCCTTCGAGGTGCTGTACAGGGGTGCCGGCAAGCTCAATACTACCGCTCGTTACATCAACCAGTCGCAGCAGCGCTTTGCCCACAGTTGACTTTCCTGACCCCGACTCGCCAACCAGCCCAAGGGTTTCTTTTGTGCCAATATCGAAGCTGACGCCGTTAACTGCCTTGACGGTATAGCTTTCTCGACCGAGAAATCCGCGGCGGATATCGAAGTGAACGGTCAGGTCGTTAACCTTGAGCAGGTCTTTCATTAAAACACTTGCTCCATGTCAATCTCATCAGTTCTGATGCACCGACTTGTTTGCCCACCGTCGAGAGTCAGGCGGGGCACAGGCTTCAGGCAGGCGTCGGTTGCAGCCGGACAGCGAGGGTGAAAGCGGCAGCCGTTCGGCCAGTCCCAGGCCGGCGGAACGCGGCCAGGAATTTGTTTGAGTTGGCCGGCGCGCTTCTGGTTCTGTGGAATGGATGCCAGCAGACCGGCGGTGTAAGGGTGTTTTGGCATCGTTAGCACCTGCTCTGCAGTGCCACTTTCTACGACTTGTCCGGCGTACATGACAACGGCTTCATCGCACATATCGGCAACCACGCCAAGGTCATGGGTGATTAGCAGGATAGACATCCCATGCTGTTCCTGCAGTGAACTTAAAAGATCCAGTACTTGCCCCTGTATGGTCACGTCCAGCGCCGTGGTTGGCTCGTCGGCGATAAGCAGTTTTGGTTTGCACGCGAGTGCCATCGCGATCATGATGCGTTGTGCCATGCCGCCGGAAAATTCGAAGGGATAACTTGAAGCCCGTCGCGCAGCACCGGGTATGCCAACGTGATCCATGAGTTCAATCGCGCGTACCCCTGCCTGTTTCCAGGTCAGGCCCTCGTGCACAACCAGTGACTCGGCAAGTTGAGTTTTGACAGTGAAGGCAGGATTCAGGCTGGATGACGGTTCCTGAAAGATCATACCTATCTCGGCACCGCGGATAGCGTTCATCGCGGTGTCAGTCATTCCTACGAGTTCCCTGCCATTGAACCGAATGGAACCGGCGGTGACCTGTCCCTGTTCGGCTAAAAGCCCCATGACTGCCATGGCGCTGACTGATTTGCCACAACCGGATTCACCCACCAGCCCCAGCGTCTTGCCAGGTTGGACGCTGAAACTCACATCACTCACGACGGTGAGATCACCGCCGCGTGGTGCCGGGAACTTTACTTCGAGCCCGGACACGTCCAGCAGGGCTGTTGGTGTGTGTGCTGCCGTGGGTGGGCGCTGCACGCCGCGAGCGGGTTTGCGTCTGGTTGGCGTTGGGTCTGCCCTGGACCAGGCGTCGCGCAACCCATCGCCCAGCAAGTTAAACGCCAGCACGGTGAACATGATCATGAGTCCAGGTGGAATAGCCAGAAACGCGTTCTGATAAACGTAGCGCTGGGCTGTTGCAAGCATGGCGCCCCAGCTGGAGTTAGGTGGCTGCACGCCAAGGCCAATAAAAGAAAGCCCGGCTTCAGCCAGCAGGACAAACGAGAAGGCGAGGGTGGTTTGGACTGTGAGAGGCCCCGTCACATTTGGCAACAGGTGTCGAAAAACGACCCGTAAAGTTGAGGCCCCTGAGACCCTGGCTGCATCAATATACAGTTGTTCCCTCACCTCCAGCGCGGCACCACGCATCAGGCGAAAGAAAGCTGTTGAGTTGGCGATGCCGAGCGCAATCATCGCGTTGGTCAGGTTGGGCCCAAGTATGGCGATAATGGCAATGGCAACCAACAGCGCAGGCAGGGCAATCAGTGTCTCCACGATTCGCATGGCAATTCGATCCCACCAACCGCCGAAATAGCCTGACAGCAGTCCGGTAGGCGCGCCGAGCACAATAGCAATGCCAACACCCAGTGCTGCAGCTTCCATTGCAACCTGGGTTGCAGCCACCACGCGAGACAG
>CAYGNA010000116.1:1462-9856 GCA_964351065.1 uncultured Pseudomonadales bacterium | reverse complement strand
TTTGTACCAAAAGAGCGAGTCTACTAATGCAAGTCAGTGTATACCGATACGATCCGGCCAAGGACAACGAGCCCTATATGCAGGATTTCAGCATTGAAATCCCGGGTGGCAGGGACGTAATGGTGCTTGACCTGCTCGAAATGCTTAAAGAGCAGGATCCCAGCATTTCCTATCGACGTTCATGTCGCGAGGGTGTCTGTGGTTCTGACGGGATGAACATGAATGGCAAAAACGGCCTGGCTTGTGTTACGCCGCTGTCCGAGGTGGTCAAGGGTGGGTCGCTTTCCCTCCGTCCGTTGCCTGGCTTGCCTGTCGTGCGGGACCTGGTCGTGGATATGGAGCAGTTCTTCGACAATTACCACAAGATACAACCTTACCTGATCAATGATGAGGAGGCGCCTTCCATCGAGCGATTGCAGTCACCTGAAGACCGGGAAAAGCTCGATGGGCTGTACGAATGTATCCTGTGTGCCTGTTGTTCAACTTCATGCCCGTCTTTCTGGTGGAACCCGGACAAATTTATTGGACCGGCTGGCCTGCTCCAGGCCTACCGCTTTCTGGCGGATTCCCGTGATACCGCAACCGAAGAGCGACTGGCCAACCTGGAAGATCCGTTCAGCGTGTTTCGGTGTCGGGGCATCATGAACTGTGTGTCTGTATGCCCGAAGGGACTCAATCCGACCCGCGCTATTGGCCACATTCGTAATATGCTGCTCAAGCGAGCCGTATAGAATCAACGCAGCCTGACGACAGCCGGGCCAGCGCAACACGGTTGTGCCTGGCCCGGTCGCCTTGATATCCCACCGATACTACCGGCGCTGTGTATCGAGCCCCTCATTTTGTAGTCCCGAGGTGGCACGAGGTGGGCGAATGCCTGTAGAATTCACCCTTCGCGGCGGTACGCCGCGCATTCAGTCTTTCCTCCGGGAGCCCTGGCAGCATGCAAGAAAGTAAAATGGAGCAGTTGTGGCGCAGTGGCCACATTTCAGGCGGCAACGCTTCATATGTTGAAGATCTCTACGAACAATACCTGCAAGACCCTGCGGAAGTGCCCACGGAGTGGCGCACCTACTTTGAGACGCTACCCGTTGTTGAAGGCAAGGTTGCACCGGACATTTCCCACGAGACGGTTCGTAACCACTTTTTGTTGATCGCCAAGAATCAGGCACGGGTTACGCCGGTTTCACCATCGTCGATCAGTGCAGACTACGAACGCAAGCAGGTTGCCGTCGGGGAACTGATTTCGGCCTACCGTAGACGTGGCCACCTCAAAGCCAGCCTGGATCCGCTGGGCCTGGCTGACGAGAGCGGTACATTTGCGTTGGAACTTGAGTACCACCGGCTGTCAGCCGCTGACCTGGATACGCGATTTCAGACCGGGAGCTTGTTCTTTGGCGACAAGGAAGCCAGCCTGCGTGAAATCGTCGATGTGCTGGAGCAGACTTATTGCGGCTCGGTGGGCGCTGAATATATCCACATTACTGATGAAGCTGAACAGAACTGGGTACAGCAACGTATGGAGAGCGCGCGGTCGCGCCCTGCCTTTAGTGCTGGCGTCAAGCGTCGCATCCTTGACCGACTGATTGCGGCAGAAGGGTTGGAGAAATATCTTGGCACCAAGTATCCGGGTACAAAACGTTTTGGCCTCGAAGGTGCAGAAAGCCTTATTCCCTGCGTCGCGGAGCTCATCCACCGGGCAGGTACCGCGGGCGTCGTGGAGACGGTCATGGGCATGGCGCACCGTGGCCGAATCAATGTGCTGGTAAACCTGATGGGTAAACAGCCAGCCGACCTGTTTGATGAGTTTGAAGGACGCTATACGCCGGGCTTTGGCTCGGGCGACGTTAAGTACCACCAGGGCTTCTCCTCAAACCTGATGACCCCTGGAGGCGAAATGCACCTGGCGCTTGGGTTTAATCCCTCTCATCTTGAGATTGCGGCCCCGGTTATCGCCGGTTCCGTGCGGGCACGGCAGGATCGGCGAAAGGATGACAAGGGCAATAAGGTGCTGGCGATAAACGTGCATGGCGATGCAGCATTCGCTGGGCAGGGTGTGGTCATGGAAACGTTCCAGATGTCACAGACGCGTGGCTACTACATGGGCGGTACTATCCACATTATTATCAACAACCAGATTGGCTACACCATCAGCAATCCGCACGATGCCAGGTCGACCCGCTATTGCACGGAAGTGGCAAAGATGGTTCAGGCACCAATCTTCCACGTCAATGCGGATGATCCCGAAGCTGTACTGTTTGTCTCCCAGCTGGCGCTGGATTACCGCATGGAGTTCAAAAAGGACGTGGTCATTGACCTGGTGTGCTACCGCCGGCGCGGTCACAACGAAGGCGACGAGCCTTCCATCACCCAGCCGATTATGTACCAGAAGATTCGTCAACATCCCACGACGCTGACGCTTTATGCTGAGAAGGTGATCAGTGAAGGGGCCATTGATGAAGCCGAGTTCGAGCGTCGCAAACTTGCCTATCGCGATGATCTGGATGAAGGTCAGGCCGTTGCGTGGGATCACCTGAAAGAACCCGATGCCAGTCTTTACGTGGACTGGCGGACATACCTTGGACATGACTGGACATCCAAGGGCGACACGGGATTCCCGGCAAAAGAGTTCCGTTTGCTTGCCGATCGCATGCAGGAGCTGCCCGAGGGCTTTACCCTGCAAAAGCAGGTCAAGAAGATCGTGGAAGACCGACGCAAGATGGCAGCCGGCGCCATGGCCATCAACTGGGGCTTTGGAGAGATCATGGCGTATGCCACGCTGTTGGATCAGGGATACTCTGTGCGCCTGACCGGGCAGGATGTACGTCGCGGCACCTTCTCGCATCGTCACGCGGTGGTTCATGACCAGAAGGAAGGCAAAGAGCATTCACCGCTTGAGCACCTAGGTGCAGACCAGGGGGTGTTTCGGATGTTCGATTCCCTGCTTTCTGAGGAAGCAGCGCTGGCGTTTGAGTACGGTTATGCCCAGACCAGCCCAGCTACTCTGTGTGTCTGGGAAGCACAGTTTGGTGATTTTGCGAACGGTGCCCAGGTTGTAATAGACCAGTTCATTACATCAGGTGAGCACAAGTGGGGGAGGCTGTGTGGCCTGACGCTATTGCTGCCACATGGTTATGAAGGCGCAGGCCCGGAACATTCTTCCGCACGTCTGGAACGATTCCTGCAACTCAGCGCCGAGCACAATATTCAGGTCTGTGTGCCAACCACGCCGGCACAGATCTTCCATCTGCTGCGCCGCCAGGTAATCCGTCCATTACGTAAACCACTTATTGTGATGTCCCCCAAGAGCCTGTTGCGGCACAAGGAAGCAGTGTCAACGCTTGAGGATCTGACTGATGGTGAGTTCCTGCCGATTATCCAGGACGCAGGTCTTGCACCGGATGAGGAGATTACGCGTGTCGTATTTTGCAGTGGTAAGGTTTACTACGACCTGGTTGAGAAGCGCAAAGCTGACGAGTGCCACCATATTGCGATCATCAGGATTGAGCAATTATATCCATTCCCGGAAGACGCAATGTTCGATGCACTCAGTCGCTACCCGAACATTGCTGCAGCGGTATGGTGCCAGGAAGAACCGATGAACCAGGGCGCCTGGTACAGTAGCCAGCACCACATCAGGCGAGTTGTTCAAAGGAAGTTTCCCGGTCTTTACCTGCGATATTCGGGGCGCGATGCGTCAGCCTCGCCAGCAGCAGGTTATACATCACTGCACGTGCGTCAGCAGGAGCAGCTTGTCGATGAAGCACTCTACGCCGAAGGCGTTTCCTGAATTTAATCCATAAGGCGTTCAAGGATCCTTAAATGACAGACATCAAAGCCCCTGAGTTTCCCGAATCGGTTGCAGACGGCGAGGTTGCGGCGTGGCACGTAGAGGTCGGCGAGAGTGTGACGCGTGACCAGGTCCTGGTCGATATTGAAACCGATAAGGTTGTGCTTGAAGTTGTCGCGCCGGCAGATGGCCGTGTGACAAAAATTCTTAAAGCTGAAGGCGAGACCGTGCTGGCTGAAGAAGTGCTGGCACATTTTGAGGAGGGAGCATTTGATAGCGGCACCGCCTCAGTGCCTGCGCCCGCCGAGACTGCCAATGATTCAGCGAAGGAGCCAGCAAAGGAGCCAGCAAAGGAGCCAGCGAATGAACCAGCTGCAGCCCCAATCGTAAGCCCGGCCGCGCGCAAGATAGCGGAAGAAAACAAAGTCAGTCTGGATGGGGTCGAAGGCACAGGCAAAGACGGTCGCGTAACCAAAGAAGATGTGCTGAAGGCGGTGGCTTCAATCGAAACCAGCGTAGCAGTAACTGCGCCAGCGCCGAAGGCTACACCTGCAGGGATGTCCGAACCAATTCCATCCACCCCCGAGGGTAGGGTAGAACGACGCGTGCCAATGACCCGTCTGCGCGCAAGTATTGCGCGGCGGTTGGTTGATGCCCAGCAAACGGCCGCCATGTTGACGACCTTTAACGAGGTCGACATGTTGGCGATTATGGATTTACGATCGCGTTACAAGGACGATTTTGAGAAAGCGCATGGCGGTACGCGACTTGGGTTCATGTCATTTTTTGTCCGTGCCTGTATTGAGGCGCTGAAACGATTCCCAGCCGTTAATGCCTCGATAGACGGCAACGATATTGTTTATCACGGCTATCAGGATATTGGCGTTGCAGTTGGCTCGCCGCGAGGCCTGGTCGTGCCTGTCCTGCGGGACGCTGATAGCCTGACGCTGGCCGAAATTGAGAACCAGATCAGGGAATTTGGTACCAAGGCACGTGACAACAAGCTTAGTATCGATGACATGACCGGTGGAACCTTTACCATTTCCAACGGCGGCGTTTTTGGCTCGTTGTTGTCGACGCCTATCTTGAACCCGCCACAGACAGGCATTCTGGGCATGCACAAGATTCAGGAGCGACCGGTTGCAATTAACGGTAAGGTCGAGATCAGGCCAATGATGTACCTGGCACTTTCCTACGACCATCGCCTGATTGATGGGCAGGAGGCAGTGCGGTTTTTGGTCACGATCAAGGATTTTCTGGAAGAACCCGCACGTATCCTGTTGGATATCTAGTATCGCCTGAGAGAGGTTTGTCATGGCAACCAAGTTTGATGTGATTGTAATTGGCGGAGGCCCAGCGGGTTATCACGCAGCAATCAGGGCAGCCCAGTTAGGGCTGAAAACTGCATGTATCGACAAATGGATCAACAAGAACGGCGATCCCGCTTACGGCGGTACCTGCCTCAATGTTGGTTGCATCCCGTCCAAGGCACTGCTCGAGGCTTCACACAAATTTATTGAAGCAAAAGAATCGTTTGCGGGTTTGGGCATCAAGGCAAAAGGCATTGAGATTGATGTGCCGGTCATGTTGAAGCGGAAGGATGACGTGGTACTCAACCTGACCAAAGGGGTTGCAGGCCTGCTCAAATCCAATGGCGTTACAACGTTTGAAGGTCAGGCGCGCCTGAAAGCTGGCAGACGGGTCGAATTTACACCTCATGAAGGGAGTCCTGAAGAATTCGAGGCAGATAATGTCATTCTGGCAACTGGCTCTGTCCCGGTAAATATTCCACCCTGTCCATTGAGTGATGGCCTGATTGTAGACTCCACTGGTGCGCTTGAGTTTGCGCATGTGCCTAAACGTCTGGGTGTTATTGGTGCCGGTGTAATAGGCCTCGAACTCGGTAGCGTTTGGAACCGTCTTGGCGCTGAAGTGGTGGTGCTGGAAGCACTGCCTGATTTTCTTCCCATGGCTGATGATGCTATCGCAAAAGAAGCGCTCAAGCAGTATCGCCAGCAGGGATTCGATATCCGGCTTGGCACTCGCGTGATGGGGAGTGAGGTTAAGGGGAAGAAGGTCAAAGTCCAGTTCAGACAGGACGAGAAAGACCTCGAGGAAAGCTTCGACGCGGTGATTGTCGCCGTTGGTCGCAGACCCTATACCGAGGGTTTGCTCGCTGCGGATAGTGGCGTCAACCTCGATGAACGGGGTTTTATCTACGTGAATGACCTTTGTTCCACCGATGCTCCTGGCGTGTATGCGGTCGGGGACGTTGTGCGTGGACCCATGCTTGCCCACAAGGGCATGGAAGAAGGCGTTATGGTGGCGGAGCGGATTGCCGGGCAAAAGCCGATGGTGAATTATGATACGGTGCCTTCGGTCATCTATACACACCCGGAAATTGCCTGGGTCGGGCGAACTGAACAGGATCTGAAGGCCAGCGGCGACAAGTACAATGTAGGTGTTTTTCCCATGGCTGCCAGCGGTCGCGCCATGGCTGCCAACGAGACAATTGGCATGGTCAAAATTCTCGCGGATGAAGAAACTGACAGGATTGTCGGTGTGCACATGATCTGCGCGCACGCTTCCGAAATGATAAGCGACGCGGTGATTGCCATGGAGTTTGGCGCCAGCGCAGAGGACATTGGGCTTACCATGTTTGCCCACCCCACACTTTCTGAAGCGGTGCATGAAGCCGCTTTGGCCGTGAACGGTCATGCTATTCACATCGCCAACAGGAAAAGAAAGAAGTAAGCAAGACCCAAACCAACGAGAGTTAAAGACTAACGAGACCTTTAAGGATCATCGATTTATGAACCTTCATGAATATCAGGCAAAACAGCTATTTGCTGAATATGGGCTACCGGTGTCAACCGGGATTGCCGTTGATACCGCAGATGAGGCTGTTGCAGCAGCCAAACAAATTGGCGGCGACAAGTGGGTTATCAAAGCCCAGGTCCACGCCGGAGGCCGCGGGAAGGCCGGCGGCGTAAAACTTGTTTCGACCGAAGCAGAAATCAGGGAGTTCGCAGACCGCCTCATCGGCACCAACCTTGTGACTTTCCAGACTGATGAAAAAGGTCAGCCGGTGAGCAAGATCTATGTTGAGTCATGCACTGATATTGCACGTGAACTCTACCTCGGGGCGGTGATCGATCGATCTACCCGCCGGGTTGTCTTCATGGCGTCAACCGAAGGTGGCGTAGAGATTGAGGAAGTAGCGGAGCATTCGCCTGAAAAGATACTGAAAGCGACGATTGATCCTGCTATGGGCGGCATGCCTTACCAGGGACGCGACCTGGCGTTTCAACTTGGACTTGAGGGTAAACAGATTAATCAGTTTGCCAGTGTCTTCACGGGGCTGGCCAAAATGTTTGTCGAACGTGACCTGTCGCTACTCGAGATCAACCCGCTTGTTGTGACAACCGACGGAGATATCCACTGTCTCGACGCCAAGGTTTCTCTTGACGGTAATGCACTCTATCGCCAGAAGGCACTCCATGCCATGCGTGATGCGAGTCAGGAAGACGAGCGTGAAAACCGGGCTTCGGAGTTTGGCCTCAACTATGTTGCGCTTGAAGGTACGATTGGTTGCATGGTCAATGGTGCGGGCCTCGCGATGGGAACCATGGACCTTGTCAAGTTACACGGCGGCCAGCCTGCCAACTTCCTGGATGTTGGTGGTGGTGCAACCAAAGAAACCGTCAGTGAGGCGTTCAAGATTATCCTGGCAGACAGCAGCGTCAAGGCGGTTCTGATCAATATTTTTGGCGGTATCGTTCAGTGCAACATTATTGCCGACGGCATCATTGGTGCTGTGAAAGAAGTGGGGGTCAAGGTCCCGGTTGTAGTCCGATTTGAGGGTAACAATGCGGCCCTGGGTGTTCAGACCCTGAAAGAAAGTGACATTGATATCATTGCAGCGACCAGTCTTACCGATGCGGTCCAGCAGGCAGTTACGGCAGCAGGAGGTGCAGCGTGAGCGTATTGATTAACAAGGACACAAAGGTGCTGTGTCAGGGATTTACAGGCTCCCAGGGCACTCTGCATTCTACCCAGGCAATTGCCTATGGGACCAAGATGGTCGGCGGGGTCACGCCTGGTAAAGGTGGGCAGGAGCATCTCGGACTACCCGTTTTTAATACGGTACGTGAGGCAGTTAATGACACTGGTGCTGATGCCTCTGTAATCTATGTGCCGGCTCCGTTCGCCAAGGACAGTATCCTGGAAGCGGCAGACGCAGGTATCAAACTGATTGTGTGTATCACTGAAGGTGTACCGACGCTGGACATGTTGGCAGTCAAGGCCAGCCTTGATGCCAGGGGCATTCGTCTGATCGGACCAAACTGCCCGGGTGTCATTACGCCTGGTGAATGCAAGATTGGTATTATGCCAGGCGACATTCATCTGGCGGGTAAGGTTGGTATCGTGTCGCGATCCGGCACACTGACCTATGAAGCGGTCAAGCAAACGACAGATCTCGGCTTTGGCCAGAGTACCTGTGTTGGTATTGGCGGCGATCCGATTCCCGGCAGTAACTTTATCGATATTCTCACGATGTTCGAGCAAGATCCTGCAACCGAGGCGATCATCATGGTGGGCGAGAT
>CAYGNA010000116.1:0-1452 GCA_964351065.1 uncultured Pseudomonadales bacterium | reverse complement strand
CGAGTGGCGCGACCGCCTCGGAAGAAGCGGCAGCGTTTATCAAGGCCAATGTCACCAAACCTGTAGTCGGCTATATCGCTGGCGTTACTGCGCCGCCTGGCAAACGTATGGGTCATGCTGGTGCCATTATTGCTGGCGGTAAAGGTACGGCAGATGACAAGTTTGCAGCGCTGCAGGCGGCTGGCGTTACCACGGTGAAAAGCCTGGCTGAAATTGGCAATTCGCTGAAGAAAGTGACTGGCTGGTAGACCACGCTGGTGGCATGTAGCCAGCATCCGCCTTTGGTTTTGACGGGGTCCATCGGGACCCCGTTTCTTTTGTAGATACCTGACTTTCCCCCGTTGTCAAATCCGGTCGACCGCAAACAGAAAGCGCTTGTGCTTCGTGTATCCCGCCTTGAAATCCGAGACTTTGCCCCCAACTTTGGATGATCCAAGACTGACCAGGAGATGAAATGGTAGCCCAGGCAAAAAAGGAGACGATGACATTCCAGTCGGAAGCAAAACAGCTGCTTCACCTGATGATCCACTCGCTCTACAGTAACAAAGAAATATTCCTTCGCGAATTGATATCCAACTCTTCTGACGCCATTGACAAGCTGCGTTTTACCGCGCTGTCCAACCCTGAACTGATGGGGGATGAGAACGATCTGAAGATTCGGATCGATGTGGACAAGGAGGCGTCTACTCTCACCATTACTGACAATGGCATTGGTATGACCCGGGATGAGGCAATATCGCATCTGGGCACCATCGCGCGTTCTGGTACGTCGCAGTTTTTGCAGAGTCTGACAGGTGACCAAAAAAAGGACTCTCAACTAATTGGTCAGTTTGGTGTTGGCTTCTACTCGTCGTTTATTGTTGCTGACAAGGTTACTGTTGAAAGCCGATCTGCGTCAGCAGCAGAAGCAGAAGCGGTGCGCTGGATATCGATGGGTGAGTCGGACTTTG
Source organism: uncultured Pseudomonadales bacterium (assembly GCA_964351065.1). GTDB lineage: Bacteria > Pseudomonadota > Gammaproteobacteria > Pseudomonadales > Azotimanducaceae > JANQJA01. Next base: position 502 of record CAYGNA010000116.1, on the reverse strand, counting down.
AAGTTGAAACCATTTCCCGGGAAGCGCGGGGCACGTCAGTCATTCTGCATCTCAAGGCGCAGGAGGCTGAGTTCCTTGATACCTGGCGCCTCAAGAACATCGTCAAGAAGTATGCTGACCATGTGTCGGTGCCTGTTGTCATGAAAACCGAGTCACTCTCAAGCGACGGTGAGGACAGCAAGGAACCAGAGGACGAGATCGTTAACTCTGCGCAGGCACTCTGGACGCGGCCCCGTTCGGAAGTTACCGATGATGAGTACAAGGAGTTCTACAAGCATATCGCTCATGATTTTCAGGACCCCGTTTCCTGGAGCCACAATCGTGTGGAGGGCAAGCTGGATTATACGAGTCTGGTTTATGTGCCAGCGCGTGCGCCTTTTGACCTCTGGCAGCGGGAAGCACCGCGTGGGCTCAAACTTTATGTTCAGCGCGTTTTTATCATGGATGATGCAGAACAATTCCTGCCGCTCTATTTGCGGTTCATAAAAGGAATAGTGGACTC
>CAYGNA010000115.1:0-9882 GCA_964351065.1 uncultured Pseudomonadales bacterium | reverse complement strand
ACATTCAACGGCAGTCATAATGCCGTCACTCGCCAAACGCTGAACAGTTTTGGTCCAAAGTACCGCCGAATACATTTGTGCAACGAGATTCTCGCGGATTGCATCAGGCACCGCTTCGTAATCAGCATCAACATTCTGGATGATTGAGACAGATGGCACAGCGATTGCCACTGCGGCAAGTGCCTCTGCCATTTTTTCAGCTGCCGGTTTCATCAGTTCACTGTGAAACGGGGCACTCACTGCAAGCGGCATCGCCCGCTTCGCACCAGCCACCTTACAGCCTTCGATGGCCGCTGCAAGTGCAGTGTTTTCGCCGGCGATGACAACCTGACCAGGCGCATTAAAGTTAGCTGCCTGAACAACATTGTCCTGGCTTGCAGCAGCACAAATCTCAATAACTTTCTCATCATCGAGACCCAAAACCGCTGCCATACCACCTTGTCCAAGCGGTACCGCGGTCTGCATAAACTGACCGCGTTTCTGCACCAGCACAACTGCGTCTGCAAAACCGAGGGCACCTGCGGCTACCAGCGCACTGTACTCGCCCAGGCTATGACCGGCCACCACATCCGGTGCGCGGGCCCCCTCCTGTTGCAAAACACGATAGAGCGCAATGCTCGCGGTCAGCAATGCAGGCTGGGTATATTCAGTTTGGTTAAGCTTATCTTCTGGTCCTTGCTGAACGAGCGCCCATAAGTCATATCCGAGCGCGTCTGACGCTTCTCTGAAGGTGTCCGTAATACAGCTATAATCCGCGGCCAACTCTGCCAGCATACCCACTGACTGAGAACCCTGACCCGGAAACACGTAGGCAATCCTGTTTGTCATTTCTCCCTCTCAACCTTCCAAAATCTGTCTAACCCGCGCTGTAATCAAAGTCGGTACCTGCGACTCCACACAGCGCATAGCCTCTGTGTTTGCGTGATAGAAGCCTGTTGCAGTCGAACGACTGTGGCTCTTGACCACAATACCATTGCGCCCCGGCAGCGTCGCCCCATTATAATTCTCAGGACTTGACTGTTTCTTTAGGTACCGGACGAAACAAGTGCAGCCGCCCTGCATATCCGGTCTTTCTGGACAGCCTGGTTGATCATAACGGAAACAAACCTGACCATCCCGTACCATATCAATCGACCTGAAGATGGATGAATCGTGTTTGCACCGTAGTGCGTTAGCCGGTTTTTCTGCCATTTCTACCCTTATCCGTGTTTGGACAATTGAAACACGCGCCAAAAAACGCTGGATCGACTGAATCCAGCGCAGGCTTTATAAGGTGTTGTTGACCGACTAGGGCCAGGGAAGACATCAGGAAGTTGCTCAGCGCACCTGAGCGCGCGCTGCACCAGATAGAGTGGAGACTGATCCCCACCCATCAGATCTACGGCGATTCGCATACGCCGACAGCTACTATCAGTCGTCTGTGGTGTGAATGACCTTTTTACCACGATAAAAACCGTCAGCAGTCACGTGATGTCGACGGTGTGTTTCACCGGTTGTCGCATCTTCTGCCAGGGTTGGTCCCTTAAGACCATCATGAGCACGTCTGCGGTCACGCTTGCTGCGGGAAACCTTACTCTTCTGAACGGCCATTATTCGCTCCTTTTAAACTGATCTCGTAATTCTGCAAGGCCCGCAAAGGGCTTATGTGTTGACGCGGTGCCCTGCTCGCCTGTCTCCGCTGGCGACGATGCAAACGCGGCTGTACATGAATCAGGGGCATGTTTGGGCACCATCGGGAGGCTGACAATAATGTCATCCTCTACCAGGTCTACAAGGTCGACCCTGACACCATCACAAACCAGACCATCATCATCCAGATCCAGCGTTACCAGCACCTCCACGTTATCGACGAGAAGGCTTCTGATAACCGCCTCTACCTTAACGGGAACCGGTTCGAGGCAAACCTGACAAGTCATCAGCACTTCGCCTGTGCAGTTACCGGTGACGAGCGGTAACCGCCGCTTGCCTCTGCTGAACTTCAGCGAAAGCACCAGTTCTCCAGTACTTTCTACCAGCAGATCAGGCAACCGCTTAAACTCCTCAATCGCTATACAGCCATCAAGGCTAGCCAACTGGTCAGCCAGTTTACGATAGTCGATCTGTTTCGGCAGGGGGCCTGTCAACATAAGGGGCGCATCTTATGGATACCTCTGTACACTGTCAAAAGAAAATTACAGAATTTCAGCAACATACCGCGGATTAGTGCCTTGCATCTACTACTTGCCTCGACGTCCCAATATCGCGCCAGACTATTGGCCCGACTCCACCTGCCATTTACTGCAATTGACCCACTTTACGCTGAGATACCAGTTCCCGGCGAGGCGCCCGACACACTTGCACGGCGCCTGGCCGAGGGCAAAGCGCGTGCAGCAGCGGAACAGCATCTGACAACACCCTGGATGATTATTGGATCGGATCAGGTCGCCAGCCTAAACGGCAGGATTTTTGGCAAACCCGGCAACTATGCAGCCGCGGCAGAACAGTTATCGCTGTGCATGGGCCAATGGGTAGCATTCGATACGGCAATCTGCCTGCTTTCAAGCGACGGCTACCTGGATGTGCGTTCCGAGCGCTATGAAATCAAATATCGCTCACTTGATAAGCAGATGATCACGCGGTACCTGAACCTTGATGCTCCGTGGGACAGTGCCGGCAGCATCAAGGCAGAAAGCTACGGCAATCTCATCATTGAGGACAGCCGGGGACGTGACTTCAATACACTGCTTGGGTTGCCCCTGATGCTTCTGCAGGACATGCTGGTTTCTGCGGGCATTGATCCTCTCAAAGTGGATTAGGTTTATCCATTAACTCATTGTTTTATATTTCCTATTAACGCCAAAAACCGTGCATCAAGATCAGCTTCAATAACCAGCGTGCGGCTGGCGGTCTCCAACGATGGCAGAACCAACCGTCTCGCGTGAAGCATCATGCGTGGCGGTGCCAGCAAACGATCCAGCGCCTCGTCGCCGTATTTTTCATCTCCCACCACCGGGCAACGACAGGTCGCGCAGTGAACCCGGATCTGATGAGTTCGACCGGTCACCGGTTGTGCCTCAAGCAAACTCAGGTGACGCCCAGCCTCAAGTACCCTGAATCTTGTCAAAGACGGCTTGCCATCGTTATCAACACGCGAGACCCGCTCGCCACTCTTTAAGGTGTTTTTCTGCAGTGCCAGGGCAACCTCTGTGCGAGACGCAAGCCACTGACCATGCACAATGACATGGTAGTACTTCGAAAGTGCCTGTTTCTCACGCAGCCAACCCTGCAGGGTTCGCAGCGCACTGCGCCGCCGGGCAATCATGAGGCACCCTGATGTACCACGATCCAGACGGTGAACCAGTTCCAGATGCGGCTCTTCTGGCCTGATTGCACGCAAGGCTTCGATGACCCCTGCTGATATGCCGCTGCCACCATGCACAGCAATACCCGCAGGCTTGTTTACAACCAGCATATGGTCATCTTCGTAGATGACTGAATTGCCGATAGTTTCCAGAAGTCGGAATGATGGTTTTGATGTTTCATCCGGGTCACCGGTTCGAATAGGTGGCAACCGAATGGTATCCCCCCCGAGCAATTTACGGGTGGGTTTGGCCCGGCCACCATTGATCCTGACCTCCCCGCGTCTAAGCAGACGATAGACGTGTGATTTGGGTACGCCCTTCAGAATTCGGAACAAATAGTTGTCGATACGCTGCCCTGCGCTCTCTTCATCAATCGCAAGGAACTGAACACCGTTGCCGGAGATTTTTGTCATGGTTTTTGACCGCTTTGATGCAGGTACTATTTATTGCTATGATGCCAAGCGGACGTGGATATCGACTGTTTGAATATTCGATATCAGTTAAGTTATTGATATGGAAGAACTGCCACGTCCTGACTGACGGATTATCTCATACCCTGTTGAGAAATCCCGAAAAGGAATTACCGACGCCTGTGTCACCATGACGACCCGGGCAACATTAACTGCGATCACCTGACCGCAAACTTGAATTAAGTCAAATCATTCGTACAACAAACATGTGCTATTCGGCTAAGCACCTTGCGATATCGAGACCATCTCCCCACACCATCGGGAATATCGTCAGCACTTACCGGTTTCACCCTATGTTGACACGCTACGGAGACCATTCGGAGAACACAAATCCTTAAGTTTTTGAGGGCCAGATTTGGCGATATTCACGTTTGAGGCTTGTTGACGCCCAGACCAAGTGAAATCGTAATGAAAAGAATGTTAATCAACGCAACTCACGACGAAGAGTTGCGCGTTGCCCTGGTAGATGGGCAAAAGCTGTTTGACCTGGATATTGAAGGACGCGCCAGAGAACAAAAGAAATCGAATATATACAAGGCGCGGGTTACCCGCGTTGAACCGAGCCTCGAAGCAGCTTTTGTCGACTTCGGCTCCACACGCCATGGTTTCCTGCCACTCAAGGAAATCTCCCGCGAGTATTTTTCTGGGTCACCTTCCAAGCAAACCGGCAAAGTGAACATCAAGGACGTGCTGAAAGAAGGCACAGAGATGATTATCCAGGTCGAAAAGGAAGAACGTGGTAACAAGGGTGCAGCCCTGACAACTTTTTGCAGCCTTGCCGGGCGCTACCTGGTGTTGATGCCCAACAACCCACGGGCTGGCGGTATATCACGAAGGATTGATGGAGATGACCGGGATGAGCTGAAAGACGCAATGTCCCAACTCGAAATTCCAGCAGATATGGGTGTAATTGTCCGCACTGCAGGTGTTGGGCGAAGCGCTGAAGAACTCCAGTGGGATCTTAACTACCTGGTGACACTGGCTGAAACGATAGAAAAAGCAGCCGCTGAGCGCACTGGGCCGTTCCTGATCTATCAGGAAAGCGACGTCATTATCCGCGCGATCAGGGACTACCTGCGCGACGATATCGGCGAAATCCTGATTGACACAAAAGATGCCTACGAACAGGCGATACAGTTTGTCAGCCAGGTGATGCCGCAGTTCGCCAGCCGGGTGAAACTGTATGAAAGTGACGTACCGCTTTTTAATCGGTACCAGATAGAGAACCAGATTGAGTCGGCCTTCCAGCGTGAAGTGCGCCTGCCTTCTGGGGGCTCTATTGTGATTGACCAGACTGAAGCGCTGGTATCAATAGACATCAACTCTGCACGCGCTACCCGCGGGTCAGATATCGAAGAAACGGCACTCAATACCAATCTTGAAGCCGCTGACGAAATTTGCCGACAGCTGCGGCTTCGGGATATCGGTGGACTCATTGTCATCGACTTCATCGATATGAGCGCAGCCAAGAATCAGCGCCAGGTCGAGAACAGGATGCGCGACGCGCTGCAGGTAGACAGGGCGCGGGTGCAGGTTGGTCGAATTTCAAGATTTGGCCTGCTGGAAATGTCCCGTCAAAGGTTGCGTCAGTCGCTGGTAGAGAGCAGCGGCATTGTTTGCCCACGCTGTAATGGCCTTGGATCGATTAGGGACGTCGAATCCTGCGCGCTGGCTGTGATGCGACTGATCGAAGAGGAAGCACTTAAAGAAAGCAGTTCGGAAATTCGGGCATTCCTGCCAGTGCCAGTTGCCTCTTTCCTCCTGAACGAAAAACGTATCCCACTGTGCGAGATAGAGTCCCACAATAAAGTGCGGGTTGTCGTTGTGCCTTCTCCCGAGCTTGAAACACCCCATTATCGGGTTGAGCGTATCCGCACAGCCGATGACGACGAAAGTGAAGCCAGTTATGAACTCACGGCTGAAGTTGAGCATGATCCCAGCGAATCTGTCGCCAAAGCACCGCCACAGGAAGAAGCGGCTGTAAAAATGGTGTCCCCAACCCCATTACCACCGACACCTGCTGCCCCCGCTGCCGCTGCCGTAGCAGCGCCAAAAACGCCCGGTTTGTTCGCGCGTATCATCAAGAGCTTCTTCGGCCCTGATCCCGAGCCAGTGGAGGAAGAGAAGCCACAGCCAAAATCGAGATCCAATCAGGGCGGTTCCCGCAGCGGAAACCGGCGTCCTCGAAAGAACAACGATACGCCCCGTGCCAGGAAACCGGCCAACAGGGAAGATAAAGAAGAGAACCAGGCTTCTGAAGTGGCCGAGGAAACCCGGGCACCAGCCAATGCTCGGCGCCAACAAACCGCCGCTGCCGGCGAGGGCGACAAGCGCAATAGAGGTAACCGCCAACGGGGTGGTCGACGGCGCAGCCAGTCTTCAGACGCGGCAGCAGAGCCAACGGAAACAAGCGACACCAGCGTCGTGGCCACTGCCAGTGAGAACGACGACAAGCCCAACCGCAGACCTCGTCGCGGCAGACGCTCGAAAGCTGAAAGTGCGGAAGCCCAGGTGGAAGCAGCAGACAGCGCAGACAATGCGCAGGAGACTGACAGCGAATCGACATCGACGGAGCCTGCTACCGGACCCGCCGCCGAGACTATCGCTGCAAAACCCCAAAGGGCTGCAGCACCAGCGAAGCCTGCACCGGTAACAAGCACTGGTACCAGTACAACGTCTGCCGAGGAAGTCCCTCACCCCTCGTCATGGGGACGTGCTGCGAACGATCCTCGTATCAATCCGGCAGCACCCCTCACCGGCCCTGTGCTGAGCGATTTTGTACCAGGACCAAAACCTGTTCCGCTCGAGCGTCTTGAGCGCTCGATTGATGAAACGCATCCCAGTACCTGGGGTCGCGCTGCAAATGATCCGCGGGCAGCACAGAGTGAGCCGAGGGCAAGCGCCTAAGCTTCATCCTATTAGTGAAGGTTCGATCTCGATAGTGAGATCGAACGCTTCACCAACCCGGGCGATAATGTGGTCGGCAAGCGCAGTGAGGTCTCCTGGTGTTGCGTGCGCGAGGTTGATGAGCACCAGCGCGTGATCTGTCGAGACGGCCGCATCGCCAACCCTGTGCCCCTTCAGACCACAGGTTTCAATCAGCCAACCCGCTGATACCTTACTCTGTTCGCCGGCACCCCAGTGCGGCATACCCGGAAACTGCTTTAGCAGTGCCTGCAATTTTTCGTGGCTGACAACAGGATTCTTAAAAAAACTGCCCACGTTACCTGTCACCGCCGGATCAGGCAGCTTGCGGCGCCGGATACTGCAAACATGCGCGCTGATTAGCGCCGCAGTGAGTGGCTCTTTACTGGCCTGCACAGCCTGGCGTAATTCTTCATAAGAGAGATTTGGCTCAAACCGTCTTGATAACTTGAGTGTTACCGCAATGATGACAAAACGTCCCGACAGGTAATGTTTAAACGCACTATCCCGATAGCCAAACTGCAGTTCTGCTGCTGCAAACTCAACCGTTTCAAGCGTCTCCAGATCGAGTGCCGTCAGAGATTCAAAGAAGGAGGACAGTTCCGCGCCATAAGCACCAATATTCTGAATAGGCGATGCTCCCACACTACCAGGAATCATCGAGAGGTTTTCCAGTCCGAACAAACCGGCGTCAATTGAGCACATGACAAGTTCATGCCAGTTTTCTCCCGCACCAGCCATAACCCGCTCGCCATCAATACTGATGCCGGGAATACCAACCCGTATCACAAGCCCGTTCAGATCACCCGTCAGGACAACATTGCTCCCGCCCCCAATTATCGTCAGGGGCAACTGATGTTCCCTGGCAAATCGAAGGCCATCACGCACATCCTCAATCGAGTGAGCGGTTAACAGGTACCTCGCCTGAACTGCCAACCCGAACGTGTTGAATGGTGTAAGCCACTGGTTTTGCTGAATTTCGATTCTGACACCCGTATACTTCGCTGGCTTCAAAAACAAAGCCACTCACAACAATCGAGAGATTAGCAGTATGGACCTCAAGGACAAAGTTGCCTTCATCACTGGTGGTGCCTCCGGACTCGGACTGGCCACCGCAGAGAACTTCATTAGTGCCGGCGCAAAAGTCATGGTATTTGACCTCAACGAGGAAAATGCCAAAGCAGCCGCGGAAAAATTGGGCGCCAATGCAGCCTGGGCCGCCGGCGACGTTGCCGACGAAGATGCAGTAAAAGCGGCGATAGCAAAAAGCATAGATACGTTTGGCGCGATTCACGTCAACCTGAACAGTGCCGGTATTGGCGCAGCGTCCCGAACCCTCGGTCGAGATGGTCCCATGCCGCTCAAGATGTTTGAGTTTGTAGTTCGCGTCAACCTGATTGGCACATTTAATGTTCTCAGGCTATGTGCCGAGGCCATGCAAAACAACGACCCTGTGACGGCTGACGGGGAACGCGGCGTCATTATCAATGTGGCATCTGTTGCTGCGTTTGATGGCCAGATTGGGCAGGCAGCCTACAGCGCCAGTAAGGGGGGCGTCGCAGGCATGACGCTACCGATAGCACGCGATCTCTGCAAACTGGGTATCCGTTGTGCCACTATCGCGCCAGGTATCTTCGAAACACCCATGATGAAAGGCGCACCGCCACAGGTACGCGAGCCTCTCATCGATATGACCCAGTTCCCTCACAGACTGGGTGAACCATCAGAATTCGCCCAGACTGCAGCCTTCATTGTGAACTGCAGCTACATCAATGGTGAGACAATCCGCCTCGACAGCGGCATCCGCATGCAGCCCAAGTAACGCCTGCTGGTTCATCCCATGTTATGAACCAGTTGTTGTGAAACAGTTGTTATGAAACAGTTGTTATGAAAAAGGGGTGTCTGGCACACAAACCAGAGCCAGCACCTCTTCAAACACGCGCTCCGCAATTTCCCGCATCTCATCGTCGGTTCGGTCCTGGATAGGATGGGGAACAAATACCTTGGAGGGGTTAAACCCCAGTGATGCAGCCTGTGCCGCCGCCGCTTCACGAAACTCTTCAGTCGCAATAAAGCCGCCGGGCGTGCCCCTGCTGTCCAGATCCATGATGTCATGCAAACTGCACGACGTGCAGGATCCTCAGTCGGCAAGTGCTTCCAGCACCACGTCGCACTCCTGGGCAATCTGCTGCTTCAGGGCGACGGGGGCAATACGCGTGAAGGTTGGCTTGGCATAGCGCCGGGTCTTTATCCCCCGCTGGACAAGGAGATCTTCCAATCGGTCAATAAAGATGTTGCCACGCGGCTTGGAAATATCGAGCAATCCAACTGTCAGACCATCGAGGGACAGCGGTTTGGGCAACGGCGATCGATCGACAGGGCTTAGCTCCGCCGTCGGGTCCATTAGTCTTGTCATGATTTAATCTCCCTGGTTACGGGTACGCTGCCAGTTGACCCACTGGCGCCCCACCCGGCAATTATGGCAGAAAACAGTCCGGCGCTGCCGCCAGCTCTGACAATGTTGAGTCCGCCGTCGCGGAACTTGGGCATCACGCTATCTGCAAACTTCTCAGGCAATCCCTCTTCCATGCCACCAGCACCACGCACAAGCTCGGCGCCAGGAATCTGCAAGAGCATGGACAATTCCTCTTTGACACGCGATTTTGACCAATCTGCCAGGCGAAAAACACGTTCATGCTCAGGAGAAACAACCAGGAAAGCATCAGCAGCCATCACCATTTTCGGGTGGGATGCGACTCGAAGCCCAGCAGCAAAAGACCGACACAGCGATTCGGGGCTACGCGACTTCTGGTCAACGATACCCTGCATACCGTCGGCCGCAAACAGGGTAACCGTCGACACGTCCGGCGCATAACCGCGCTCTACCGATAGCGACTCCCAACAGGAATTCGTTTCGTCTTCAGCAAAACAGAACGTGTACTTCCCCGGATTTCCCAGTGCTGCGCGGTCGACCCCGCCTGGCTTACCACCACCCACATTACGGATTACCAACTGCAGGGCCCGGCCAATTGTGGCATTCGCCCGGTTGCCCTGCCCAAGCGCATTACCCCTTGAGTTCATCCCAATTGCGCGCGATAGCGGTCCGTTAACAACGATCATTGGGCCTGAGAAGTAAGTTGTTGCCA
>CAYGNA010000114.1:0-9893 GCA_964351065.1 uncultured Pseudomonadales bacterium | reverse complement strand
GAGAACTGCGCTTGCGCGTTAACCGGGAGCAATGCTGGAGAGAATAGATGGCTTTGGATTATCGAGAGCGCTTTATTGAATTTGCGATCAGAAATGACATTTTGCAGTTTGGCAGTTTTGAGCTCAAGTCGGGCCGGCTGAGTCCCTATTTTTTTAATGCAGGGAAATTCAACTCAGGTGGCGTGTTGCGAGAGCTCGGTGGTTATTACGCGGAGGCTCTGTTGCAAAGTAATGTTGAGTTCGACATGCTGTTTGGCCCGGCCTACAAGGGTATTCCGCTTGTGACAGCCACAGTCATGGCACTGGCCGAGCACCACGGCATGGATGTGCCCTACGCCTTTAATCGAAAGGAAGCAAAGACGCACGGCGAAGGCGGACGTTTGGTAGGCGCACCGCTTTCAGGCAAGGTTTTTGTCGTCGATGATGTGATTACCGCCGGCACTGCAATTCGTGAAGTGATGGATCTGTTTGGGCAGGAAGGTGCGACGCCAGTGGGCGCGCTGGTCGCGATAGACCGCCAGGAACGGGGTCAGGCTCAGCTTTCTGCCATTCAGGAGATAGAGAGAGACTATGGCGTTTGTGTAGTCAGCGTCGTAAAGTTGGACGACATAATCGCCTTTATAGAAGCCCATGGCGCAGGAAACCAGCAACAATTGGACAGTATCCGGCGATATCGAGATACCTTTGGCGTCGCGGCTTGATAAGGGCACTGGATGTATTTTATGCCTAGCATCGTTAACTTCACACGATCAGGGAAACCAAACCCGGTGAAAGCGCTGTGGCTAGCCGCGCTGCTCATGAGTACCTGCCCCGTGTCGGCAGAGCTCTATAAATACGTCAATGAAGACGGCATTACAGTGCTTGATAGCCACGTGCCTGCGAGGTACGTCAAGAATGGTTATACCATCCTGAGCCTCGATGGACGTGTGCTTGAAGTCGTCCAGCGTGCGCTGACAGACGAAGAAATCCGGCTCCGTGATCGTCGGCTGGCAGAGGAACAACGTGTAGAGGATGCTGAGCGAGCGCAGCAGATTGCTGACCAGAACCTGCTCCGACTGTACACCCGACCAGAAGATGTCATCAGGGCACGCGATACTAAGCTTGCGAGTATCAATGGGTTTATCGAAACCAGTCGAGGCAACATCGATCGACTCCAGGATCAGAAACAGGCAATAGAAGGTGCTCTCGCGGATGTTGAGCGAGCGGGAGGCACAATCTCCAGTGAGAGCCTGTCGCGTATCCGGACCATCGAGAATCGAATCAAGCAGATTCAGGTCGAAATTATTGACAAGCAGGAAGAGCTAAACCAACTGCGAACGTCTTTTGCCGCTGACTTACAGCGGGTGAGAGAACTCTACGGCCAGGAGAAGCGGCCCTCTGAGGGCTAACTGTCCTGGTAAAACAGTGCCGCGCAGAGCGTGTTCCACTGTATCGCCCAGTTTTCGGTAGGAGACCTTGAAAAGTTACTGCGTACGAACTGGCTAATTCTTCCCTCTGCCGTACTGAGCATCAGGTTTGCCGCGACATTGATATCAACGGCAGGCTTTATTCCTTCACGTAGTTGTGATTCCCGGAGAATCTGTCGCAGTTGGGTCTCCAGGCGTTCGAATAACTGGGCCACACGTAGCCTCAGGCGGTCTGTCTCCCCGGCAAGGGGATCTCCGGTGAGAATGCGCGTGATACCCGGGTTTCTTTCAGCGAAGGTCAACAGGAGCGTCAGCGCCTGTCCGCAGCGGTCTTCCGCACTCTGGGTCTCTGTCATGATCACGTTGATGCGCGTGAAAATGGTGTCCTCGATAAACTCAATGAGCGCATCAAACATTTTCGCTTTGCTGGGGAAGTGCCGATAAAGAGCCGCCTCCGAGACGCCGACCTGCTTCGCCAGTCCGGAGGTTGTGATACGGGCGCCAGGGCTTTGCTCCAGCATGGTCGCGAGAGCCTGTAGAATTTGTTGTTTTCTTGAAGGTTTATCACTCAATCGGGTCAAGCTCCGTGGGTAACCTGGTCGCGGGAAATCATCGTTCCGACGCCTTCGTCTGTCAGTACTTCGAGCAGCACCGCGTGTGCGACGCGCCCATCAATAATTTGAGCAGAGTTTACGCCACCCATCACCGCCCTGAGAGCGCAATCGACCTTTGGCAACATGCCGCCTGAAATGGTGCCGTCGTCAATGAGCGCCTGCACTTCAGATTCACTCAGATGCGAAATGAGGTGCCCATTCTTGTCTGCGATGCCGGCCACGTTGGTGAGAAGGATCAGCTTTTCCGCCTGCAATTCTTCGGCGAGACGGCCTGCCACCAGGTCGGCATTGATGTTGTAAGTACTGCCGTCCTTACCTGCACCGATGGGTGCAATAACAGGAATAACATCACCTGCTACCAGCAGGTCAATTGCATCACGGTTGATTCTGGCGACCTCGCCTACCTGCCCTATGTCGATGATTTCGGTGGTCTGCATGTCAGGCGAGGCTCGCTCGATGACCAGTTTTCGTGCCTCAATCAGGCCAGCATCTTTCCCTGTCAGGCCAATGGCCTTGCCACCGCTGCTGTTAATCAGGCTGACAATCTCCTGGTTGACCAACCCCCCCAGCACCATCTGGACAACATCCATCGTTTTACTGTCCGTCACCCGCATGCCGTCAACAAAAGAGGATTCGATTCCAAGATCTTTGAGTACCTGACCAATCTGTGGACCACCGCCGTGCACCACCACCGGATTCAAACCAACCAGTTTCATCAGGGTAATGTCCCTGGCAAAACTGCGCTTCAATGACTCATCAACCATGGCGTTGCCGCCATACTTGATGACAATGGTCTTGCCGGTGAATCGCTGGATGTAGGGCAATGCCTCAGTAAGAATGTTGGCTATTTGAATGGCATTGTCCCGCGAGAGCGTCATCGATCAGGTTCTCTACTATGTTGGATTAGAAGTTAAGACTTTCGTCTATCGCTACAAGATGCTCTCGAAACAGGTCTTCGATAGCGTTCAGGGCTGGTTGATCATCAGCTTCAAACCGCAGGGTAAGCGAGGGGCTTGTATTGGATGCGCGCACCAGTCCCCATCCCTGTGCAAAGTCTACGCGCAAGCCGTCTATGGTGGTAACTGTTCCATCGGGAAAATTGGCTGTCTGAACCAGCGCCTTTACAATTTTGAACTTGGTAGCTTCTGTCACCTGAATGTGGATCTCTGGTGTGGATATGCTTTTCGGGAATTCGCTCAGGAGTTCATCCAGACCCTCGGTTTGTGCGCCAACAATTTCGAGCAGGCGCGCAGCTGCATAGAGGCCATCATCAAACCCGTACCAGCGTTCAGCGAAGCAGATGTGACCCGACATTTCACCACCCAGCACAGCGCCTGTCTCGGACATTTTGGCCTTGATAAATGAGTGTCCGGATCGGGATATCACCGGCCTGCCGCCGTAACTGCTGATAACAGCATTCAAGTGCCGCGTGCTTTTAACGTCGTAGACCACGTCGGAGCCTGGATTTCTGGATACGACATCTTTGGCGAAGAGGAGCATCAACTGGTCTGGCCAAACGATCTCCCCTTTTTTCGTGACTGCAACCAGCCTGTCCCCATCCCCGTCAAGTGCAATGCCAATGTCTGCACCTTCGGATTTGACGGTCAGTATCAAATCGGCGAGATTGGCGGGGATCATCGGGTCAGGGTGATGGTTGGGGAAAGTGCCATCGACCTCACAGTAGAGGGGCAGCACATCACAGCCAAGCGCTTCCAGCAGCGTTGGCGCAATATCACCAGCTACCCCGTTGCCGCAGTCCACAATAACTTTTAGCGGCTGGGCGACAACCACGTCATCGGCGATGGCATCGATGTAGTCACTGCGGATATCGATTTCAGTGACTTTGCCGGCGCCTGTGGCAAAGTCTTTGGATAGGTAGCGCTGGTATATTTGCGCAATGTCATCATCAACCAGGGTGCGGCCATCAAATACAATCTTGAAGCCGTTGTAGTCAGGCGGGTTGTGGCTGGCGGTTACCATAACCCCGCTCCTGGCGTCGGAGTTGTGGGTGGCGAAATAGACCAGTGGTGTCGCTACCATGCCGATATTGATCACGTCACAACCCGACTCGGTGAGTCCTTCAATCAAGGCAGCGCTGACGGTGGGGCTGGAAACACGACCATCACACCCAACTACCAGGATGCGCTCTCCTACTTCCTGTGCCTCGGTACCAATTGCCAGACCGATGCGTTTGATGACGCTAGCTGTGAGTGTGTCATCGACAATTCCCCGAATGTCGTAGGCGCGAAAAATTTCGGCAACATCCGGCTCCTTAATCTCAGCTGGCGGTGCTGGTTGTTCGTTTGTACTTTTTGTCTGGCCCGTAATCGCGGCTTCGTACTCGTCCTCGTCGATCATCTCTATGTCGACCATTTCGTGGGCAGGCACTTCCTTTGGTCGCAGCGTCACGTTGAGTTTCTCTACCGGCGCTTTGGTTTCCTGCTTTTTGCCCAGTCTGCCAAGATTGGCATCCAATTCTATAAATGCCTCAATGCCGTATCCGGTGTGTGGCTCGTATTCGCCTTTGATCACGTCAGTTATCTGGTTTGCCATGGTGTCAGCGTCGTCCTTAACCTGTGCAAGCAGGTTCTTCAATCCGACAAAAGTAGCGCCAAGTGCAAGCAGGAGAAAAACCAGTTCGGGTAGTAGAAAGTCAAATAGCGAACCAACGGCAGCGCCTGCGATTTCTTCAGAGGGATAAAATGAGATGGACCAGTTGGGATTGTTCAGCTCGAGCTCAATGGTGTCTTCACTGGATGTGCTGCTGCCGATATCCAGAATTGCCCTGGAGTCGCTGTTACCAAATGCCTGTAGCAGTTTCAGCTGTCCATCAACCAATTCGCCAAGCCCGCTGCTGAGCGATGCCATGTCAAGATAGACAAAGAGCGTCCCCCTGACAGTTTCTTCGGAAGGTGTTCGTATGGGTGCGGCGACGCTCAATACCCAGTTGCCGCCAGCATCAATTGCCTCGGCATGGACAGCGTTTCCAGCCTCGACACGATTCACCAGGTCTTTCGATGTAAAAGAAAATGGCGGATTTGAGTTTCGATCAACCTGGGCAGTTCCGAGTGGAATGAGCTTCACCTTAATGGCAGAGGGAATCAGTTCCCGTAGTCGCGATTCCTCAAGGCGTCGGGCAGTATCGTCGTCATTTGTCACTAACTGTGTCAGCAGTATGCTGGTCGCTGCGCCCTGCATCTGGGTGAGTAGCGTTGATTCCCGCTGGTCCAGCTGGAACTTGACTGATTTTGCCGCTTGCGCTGCGAGCCTCTCTCGATGTTCGCCGTTGATCGTAAAGCCAAGCAGGAGCATTGAGACAATCGAAGCCACCACAAAAGCGCCGACAATCCCACCAAGGGGTACGACGCCAAAGGTCAAAATTTCGTTCTTCTTTTTCTTTTCTGCCACGAGTTGATCCTAGTTGGTGCCGGACGACCCAAATCCACCTGTGCCCCTGTCGGAGGCAGTAAACTCCTGCACCAGCTGCAGTTCCGCCTGAACCACGGGAACGACTACCAGCTGTGCAATTCGATCGCCCTGCTCAATAGTAAAGGGCTGGCTGCTACGGTTCCACACAGAAATCATCAGTTCACCCTGATAATCCGAGTCGATGAGGCCAACCAGATTACCGAGCACGACACCCTGTTTATGGCCAAGTCCTGAACGCGGCAGGATAACGGCGGCCAATCCTGGATCCTCAATAAAGATCGCCACGCCTGTCGGGATCAGCGTCGCTTCTCCAGGGGTAACGGTCACTGGTAGCGTGATGCAGGCGCGCAGATCCATGCCCGCTGAACCACTGGTTGCGTAGGTCGGCAGGGGTATGGTCTCTCCTACCAGAGGGCTAAGCACCTTGACCTGTATCGCTCGCATCAGATTCCTGCCCGCGCCGACATCAGCGCCGCAATTTTCTCGATGATCCTGGTCGAAACACCTCGTTTGGACGCAATTGGCAGATCTTCCTGCTGGTCTGCCCAGAGCAGGGTAATCCTGTTCTCATCACTGTTGAACCCGATCGTCGCATCGGAAACGTCGTTGGCGACGACCATATCCAGATTCTTCTTCTGGAGTTTGCCACGCGCGTACGCCACGACGTTTTGCGTCTCTGCAGCAAAACCCACAGTGAATGGCCGCGGGTCGAGGTGTGCCACGGTTTTGATGATGTCAGGATTTTCGATCAGCTCAATATTCATCACCTGGTTTGATGGGGCGTCCCCTTTCTTGATCTTCTGGTCGACGGTGCGCACTGGCTTGAAGTCCGCGACCGCCGCGACACCGATGAAGATGTCTGCATCTTTTGCTTCGGCGAGTACTGCCCGATACATTTCGTCTGCGCTGACGATATTGATGACGCGCGACCTGTCTGGTGCCTTGAGGTTTGTTGGGCCTGAAACCAGCACAACCTCTGCGCCGGCCTCCAGGGCAGCTTCGGCAAGCGCGTAACCCTGCTTGCCGCTGCTATGGTTGCTGATGTAGCGAACCGGGTCTATTGCCTCTCGCGTTGGTCCAGCGGTAATGACAACCTTTTTGCCGTTGAGCAGGCCGGATGGAAATAATTGATCGGTCAGCTCAACAATACCTTCAATATCCAGCAGACGCCCGAGGCCCACCTCGCCACATGCCTGCAAACCCTGATCGGGGCCGAAAATGTGAATCTGGTTCCTGACAAGGTGAGCAATGTTCTCCTGCGTCGCTTCGTTTGACCACATGCCCTGGTTCATGGCGGGTGCGACGGCAATTTTACACTGGGCTGCCAGGCAAACTGTCGTAAGCAGATCGTCTCCATGCCCCTGCGAAAGCCGGGCAATAAAGTTGGCGCTCGCTGGCGCAATCAGAATGACGTCTGCCCAGCGGGCGAGCTCGATGTGACCCATCACCGACTCCGTCTCGGGGTCCAGCAGATCCTGATGGACGGGGTGACCTGAGAGCGCCTGAAGCGTCAACGGCGTAATGAACTCTGCTGCCGCCCGGGTCATGACAACGCGAACGTCGGCTCCCTGATCCTGAAGACGCCTGATCAGTTCAGCGCTTTTATAAGCGGCAATGCCGCCTGTGACGCCCAACAGAATTCGTTTATTGGTGAGACTCGACATATCCGACCCGCATGATGATAAAGCGCTTACACAAACTCCCGGTGTTTCCTGACGGCCCTGGTTGGCTCTATGGGTAACAATTTGGGCGGTAAAGGTTATCACACACGGATTGTTGGAGTGTAAGGCAATGACAGTTGGTAAAAAGAAGTCACCCGCAACGAAAGGTCTGGCTGCGCGTAAACTCATTTCCTGCGGCGCGGCTTCATTGTCTGATCAGGAATTGCTCGCTGTGTTGCTGCGAGAAGGTAACCACAAATTGCCTGTTGAGGCACTTGCCGTTTCCCTGCTTGAAGAATTTGGCGGCATCCGCGGATTAATGGAAGCAGATGGCCGAAGCGTTATACCTTCGGCCGACATGGGTCCGGCGGGGGTTGCAGAGCAGTGTTCCGAGCAGCTGCCTGAACAGTTGCCCGAGCTTCTGCTCGAATTGAAGGCGGCATTCGAGCTGACGCTCCGGTTTTTGCAATCCGCCTGTGAAAAAGGTGATGTAATTTCAGACCCTAACGTCACCCGGCACTACCTCACAGGGCGCCTCCGGGGATATTCGCGTGAGGTCTTTGCGTGCATGTATCTTGATAATCAGCATCGACTGATCAAATACGAAGAGCTGTTCTTTGGCACCATTGATGGCGCCAGCGTGCATCCCAGGGAAGTGGTAAAGCGTGTGCTGAAACACAATGCGGCAGCTGTGATATTTGCTCATAATCACCCCTCGGGTGTCGCTGAACCCAGCCAGGCTGATCGCCGTATTACCGATCGCCTTAAGTCTGCACTGCTGCTGATCGATGTTCGGGTTCTTGACCATATGATTGTGGGGGATAGCGAGGTGCTGTCTTTTGCCGAGCGGGGCTTGTTGTGAGACCTGTTAAGAGACCTGTTAAGAGATCCATTAAGAGACCCGGCAAAAAATTTGCCGGAAGCCGCAGGCAATCAGTGTCAGGTGGCCGGAACAGCAAAATTATTTGAAGTGAGTGAACCCTTCTGGTATAAAGCACGGCTCTCAGCAGCACCTCCGGGCGAATGAGTTCGGGGGCAATTGAACAGGAAGGCATCCACATGTCCAAAATATGCCAGGTAACAGGCAAGCGGCCGATCAGCGGCAATAACGTCTCGCACGCGCATAACAAGACCAAGCGACGGTTTGTACCGAATATCCATGACCACAGATTCTGGCTGGAAAGCGAAAACCGCTTCGTGAAGCTGCGCGTTTCTACCAAGGGTATGCGCATCATCGACAAGAAGGGGATTGATGTGATTGTCGCAGAGCTTCGTGCCAACGGAACGCGCGTCTAACCGACCATTTTGTTTCATAGCGAGATTCTCAAAGGTAGACAGGGACAAAGATCATGAGAGATAAAATTAAGCTGGTTTCGAGTGCAGGTACGGGTCATTACTACACCACGACCAAAAACAAGCGAAATATGCCTGACAAGATGGAAATCAAAAAGTTTGATCCCGTGGTTCGCAAGCACGTGATCTACAAGGAAGGCAAGATCAAGTAATTCTGCTTAGCAGCAGATTTCCGGCTTTATCTACTTGTCCTCGCCATCCTGGTTTGATCAGGGTGGTCGAATGTCGTTCTGTCACGAGGACAGGACCCACAAGGCTGTTGCCCTCCCGCAAAAACTCCCGTTTAACAATGGCGACTTTCGCCCCAATCCCTTCCCCAATGCCGTCCCCAATGCCGTGGATTGTCGCTGAGTCTGGCACCGCTGTACCTGTCGACATCGCGTCTGGTAACGCCAGCGGTTTGCGGGTTGCCTCGAGGTGTACCCGGACATTCAGCAACTCGACTTCCTGCTCCAGTTCATGTCCGTACCTTTGTTTGTGCAGGGAATGGAAGTCTGCCGATGACCTGGCAAGGCCCCTGTAGGGAACGTTGAGCGTGTGGGTTTGGCCGAGGTACCTGAGATCCAGGCTCCGCACCTCATGCACCGACACAACGCCCTCCTCCTTCAGTTCAGCCATGCCATCCCGAATTAGCTGCTCAAAGATGTCTTCGAGCACTTGATCGGCTATTCGGGCTGTGCGGGCGCGAAATGTCCTGACCATCTCACGACCAGGAGTAGCCGCCAGCATACCCAGGGCCGACAGCACGCCGCTGTGGACCGGCACAATAGCCTCGTTCATTGACAGTGCCTCGGCCAGATCACAAAAGTGCAGTCCGCCGGCGCCGCCAAAGCAAACCAGTGTAAATTCCCGGGGATCAAAGCCTCGCTGGACAGAGATCACGCGCAACGCCTGGGTCATGTGCTCGTTGGCAATCCGAACGATCCCCTCGGCCAGCGCCAGAACCGACAGACCCAGCGTCTCTGCCAGAGGTGTAAGCGCTTGCTCTGCCCCGTCGTAATCCAGCTTCATGGCTCCACCCAGAAAAGCGTTAGCCTGCAGGCGACCCAATATCAAATTTGCATCTGTCACGGTCGGCTGTCTCCCACCGCATCCATAGCAGGCGGGGCCAGGATCTGCACCGGCGCTTGCCGGACCCACGTTCAGCAGTCCGCCCGCGTCGACAAATGCAATAGACCCGCCGCCGGCCCCTATCGTATGGATGTCGGCCATCGGCACACCGATGGGTAGGTCTGCGATGCTGCCCGAACTCGTCAGGCGTATTTGCCCGTCCAGCAGGGCCACATCGGTTGACGTGCCCCCCATATCGAAGGTGATGAGCCTGTTCCTGTTTTGCGCCCTGCCGACGTGCATCGCACCCATCAGGCCTCCCGCCGGACCTGAGAGCAGCAGGTTTACCGCGCGTTTTGCCGCCTGGTGCGCAGCAATCG